>CAZKWE010000031.1:0-23722 GCA_964556545.1 uncultured Campylobacteraceae bacterium
ACACAAACAAAAATAAAATCTATGATTGTTTCTCTCGCCGACAGGCGTAGCATAAGTTTTACCCCACAAAATTTTAAAATTTTGTGGGGACCCCAAAGTGATAGGAATTTTTGCTGGAATTCATTTCCGGCAAAAAGGAGAATTTAAAATGAAAATATTTTTTAAAAAGTTAAGCTATATATTTTTAATGATGTTTATCATATCGCTTATCTCTTTTATTGCAATTCATATAGCACCGAATTCATTTTTTGCCAGCGGTGAGTTAAATCCCAATATAACAAAGGATTCAATTGAACATTTAAAAAAAATATATGGGCTTGACAAGCCTTTGATGATGCAATATTTTTCATGGATATGGGCTATGATTCATCTTGATTTTGGTGTATCTTTTGCAAGTGGCAAAATGGTAAAAGATGAAATATTAAGTCGAATAGGCATAACGCTTCTTATGAATTTTATCTCTTTGGTGCTTGTTTTTGTATTTTCTGTATATCTTGGCATAAAATCAGCATTAAAACAGGGGAGCGTTTTTGATAAATCTGCAAAGCAGTTTTTTTTAGTAAGTTATGCTATGCCGTCATTTTATCTTGCACTTTTATTGGTATCGTTTTTTGCTGTTTATTTAAAATGGTTTCCGATATCCGGGCTACACTCGATAGAGCAAAAAGAAGGATTGCAATGGTATATGGACTATGCATGGCATTTGGTGCTTCCTATATTTGTTATGGTTTTTGGAGGAGTCGGAACATTGAGTATGTATGTTAGAAGTTTAAGTCTTGATATATTAAAGAGTGATTATATATTTTTTGCGAAAAGCAGAGGACTTGACGAAAAGATAATTTTTAAAAAATTTATAGTACCGAATCTGTACCCTCCCATTATAACAATACTCGGACTTTCATTGCCCGGAATGATAGGTGGCAGTGTTATTTTGGAATCTATTTTTTCTATAAACGGTATGGGACTTCTCTTTTTTCAAAGTGCAATGAGCAGAGATTATCCGGTTATTATGGGGATACTCATCATTTCAACTTTTTTAACACTTTTTGGAAATATAGTAGCTGATTTGTTGCTTTTAAAGTTAAATCCTCATTTTGCAAGAGCAAAAAGATGATTAGATTATTGGAGGTACCCTTATTTTAGAGGTATCTTTAATTTTTTTGGATAATTATCTTCCAACCTCCTGTTTTTTCTTTTTCTTTAGATAGGACTTTATGTCCTTCTTTTTCTACTGAGTCGGGTAAATTGTTTATGGCTGAGCCGTCATCTATATAAAGTTCAAGTATATCATCTTTGTTCATTTGGGATAATTCTATTTTTGTTTTAGCAAAATTAATCGGACATTTTATACCTCTGAAATCTTTAATTATTCTGCTCATTTTAAATCACACTCCTGTATTTCATAATCTTGCAATTCTTTTATACCGTGTTTTGAGCATACTCTGCAATCTTCATTTTTTTTGAAATTTATTTTATCAAAATCCATACTAAGTGCATCAAATATAAGAAGTTTATTGCTTAAAAGTTCACCGCAGTTTGTTAAATATTTGATGGCTTCTGTTGCTTGAATCGTTCCAAGCATTCCGGCAATCGTTCCAAGTACTCCGGCACTTGAGCATGTAGGAGTACTTTGAAGAGGAGGAGGTTCGTTGAAAACACAGGCATAACAGGCTGATTTATGAGGAAGTACCGTCATAGTTTGGCCGCTAAATCTTAATATACCCCCATGAGAAAAAGGCTTGTTTGTAAGCACACATGCATCATTTATAAGAAATTTTGTAGCAAAATTATCACATCCGTCTATGATAAAATCATACTCTTTTATAATATCAAGTATATTTGTTTTGTTTATAAATGTTTCATATGTATTGATGATGATATCCGGATTGATTGCGAGCATTTTTTGTTTTGCTGAAACAACTTTTGGAATTCCTATATCATTTGTGGTATGTATAACTTGTCTTTGTAAATTGCTAAGATCAACCTTGTCGGCATCTGCTATACCTATGGTACCTACTCCGGCAGCCGCAAGATAAAGAGCAACAGGGCTGCCAAGACCTCCTGCGCCGATGATAAGTACTTTTGAGTTTAAAAGTTTTAACTGTCCGTCTACCCCTATATCCTGCAAGATAATATGTCTTGCATATCTTTCTATCTGATCATCTCTCATTATATATCATTCACCAAAAAGAGATTTTAGAGCATTTATATCCGTAGTTTTTTCTTCTTTTTTTGTGCTATCTTCTATAGCGGATGTTCCTTCTCTTTCTACCAATTCTATCTCATAACCACTTAACATGGAAGCGAGTCTTATATTTATACCGCTTTTGCCTATTGCTTTTGATTTTTGATCGCTTGGCAATGTAACTATCGCTTTTTTACCTTCTATTTTTACATTTGAAACAATAGCCGGACTTAGGGCTTTTGTGATATAAATTTCAGGGATACCGGAATACTCTATACAGTCTATATTTTCATTTTTAAGCTCTTTGCTGACAGCCATTATCCTGACACCTCTGGTCCCTACTGTGGCACCTACTGGATCAATATTTGGATGGTGTGAGCTAAGAGATACTTTTGCTCTTTCTCCCGGAATTCTTGCAACATCATGCACTATAACATTTCTGTCTTTTATCTCGGGTACTTCAAGTTCAAGAAGTTTTTCCAAAAATTTTGGTGTTGTTCTTGAGAGTTCGACTATCATACCTTTGTTTGCATCAATATAAACTTTTCTTATAACACTTTTTACAACATTTCCGACTTTGAAAACTTCACCTTTTATTCTGTTTTTTCTTGGCAGTATGGCTCTTACTTCATCAATTTCTATAAAAGTATTTTCTTCAAAGTCTACCCTAACAACAGTACCGGATATGAGTGAACCTATTTTTTTTTGATATTTTTCAAAAATTTTATCTTCCAATAATCTTTGTATATGAAATTCAAGCTCTCTTTGAAGAACTGCCGAAGCGGTTCTTCCAAGGTTATCAAGAGGCAATTCATAAGTTAATTCATCTCCTACTTCTATATCAGGATCGATCTCTTTTGCTTTTGAGAGAGTCATATGGTTTTCGTTGTCGGCTTTAGCTCTTTCATCATCATCTGCCACTACTATAACTTTTTGATAAAGTTTTAAATTTTTTGTTTTTTCGTCTATAATGACTTCATATTCATACTCATCACCATATACTTTTTTGGCTGTATTTAAAAGAGACTTGATAACTACATCTCTTACATTCTCTTTGCCCAACCCTTTTTCATGGGCTATTGATTCCATTATGTCAACTATCTTTTCCATCTTTTTCTCTTCATTGTTATTTTGCAATAGATTAAAACTGGGATGATTTGATTTTATCTTTTGCAGATAATTATTATACATAAAAATCACTTAAACATAACAAAAGCACAAATTTATGATTTTTTAGATAAAATATCAGCTACTTATATACTCAATTTGTTTATACAGTGAGTACAACTTAAAACTAAAGAGGAAGATATGCAATTAAAATTGGCTAAAACTGAACTTGGTACAAAATCAAAAAAGATAAAATTGGAAAAAATTGAAGAGATAGTTAAAAATGAAGGTCAAAAGATATTTTATTTTGATAAAGATAATTCTCATAAAGATTTGGTTGCTTTGGTAGAACATTTTGAAGAAATGGGATACAGTGTTTATTTAAGAGAGATAAAATATACTCTTGATGAAAATGATTATATATATGAGATACATATACTTTAGGAACAAAAGTGCAAAACTCTTGTAAAAAACTATATGTAGAAACTTTGGGATGTGCTATGAATGTGCGTGATAGTGAGCATATGATAGCTGAATTAACCCGAAAAGAGGGATATAAACTCACTAAAGATCCCAAAGAAGCTGATCTTATACTTATCAATACTTGCAGTGTAAGAGAAAAACCCGTTCATAAACTCTTCTCTGAAATAGGAGCTTTTAACAAGATAAAAAAAGATAATGCCAAGATAGGAGTTTGCGGGTGTACGGCAAGTCATCTCGGCGAAGAGATTATCAAAAAAGCACCAAGTGTAAGTTTTGTTTTGGGGGCAAGAAATGTCTCAAAGATAACAAAGGCAATCAAAAAAGACAATTTTATAGAAACGGATATAAACTATGATGAGAGCGAATATGCTTTTGGGGATTTTAGAAGTTCTCTTTATAAAGCATATATCAATATTTCAATAGGCTGCGACAAACAGTGTACTTACTGCATCGTGCCTCATACCAGAGGAGATGAAATATCGATACCTCCCGCGATTATTATAAATGAAGTAAAAAAAGCTGTAAACAGTGGTGCAAAAGAGATATTTTTATTGGGTCAAAATGTAAATAACTACGGAGTTAGATTTGGTGATAAAAACCAACCAAAAATGGATTTTAGCGACCTTTTGGAAATGGTAAGCGAGATTGAGGGAGTTGAGAGAATTCGTTTTACTTCTCCTCACCCTTTGCATATGGATGATAAGTTTTTAAAAGTTTTTGCAACCAATCCCAAAATTTGTAAATCAATGCATATGCCTCTTCAAAGCGGATCTACGGAAATTCTTAAAAAAATGAAGAGAGGATATTCTAAAGAGTGGTTTCTTGATAGAGCTTTAAAACTTAGAGAAATGGTAAAAGATGTACATATCAGCACAGATATTATTGTAGCATTTCCGGGTGAAAGAGATAAGGATTTTGAAGACACATTAGATGTGGTAAAAAAGGTTAGATTTGAGCAAATGTTCTCTTTTAAGTATTCTCCAAGACCTCTTACAAAAGCAGCTAAATTTAAAGAGCAAATACCAAATGAAGTAGCAAGAACGAGACTGAAAATACTTCAGGATTTACATACGGATATTATTGATCAAATAAGTACAGATCAAATGGGAAAAAAATTTAGTGTACTTTTTGAAGAGCTAAAGTCAAACGGTATGATTGCCGGCAGAAGTGATAATAACTTTATGATACAGGCCGAAGGAAGCGAAGAGTATCTTGGCAAATTTGCAGATGTAGTGATAACTAATCCAAAAAGAATGGTGCTTTATGGAGATATAATTGAATAAAAAAAGCAAAAGAAAACTCATCTCTTTGCTTTTACCTCCGATAGGGTACTTTCTGATAAGACTTATATATGCAACCTGTAAAAAAAAATATTATTTGCCTAAAAAGAGACTTGAAAACAGACCGTATATTATTGCTTTTTGGCACGGCAAACTTTTGATGCAACCTTTCATATACAATAAATTAAGAGATAAGCCGAAAGTTGCTACAATGATTAGTGAACATTTTGATGGAGAAATTATAGCAAAAATCATAAAATATTTTCACTTTGAATCCATAAGAGGAAGTACTAAAAAAGGAGCAGTAAAGGTTTTAAAAGAATCTTTTAAAAAAGTTAATCAAGGGTATGACATAGCTATCACTCCTGACGGTCCAAGGGGTCCGAAACACAGTATAGCTGACGGTATAGTATCTATTGCACAAAAGAAAAATTTGCAGATAGTCGCCTGTAATTTCTATGCAGATAAGTTTTGGAGACTTAAGAGTTGGGATGGTTTTATGATACCCAAGCCTTTTTCAAAGATTTGTTTGTATGCCTGTGAGCCTTTTAGCATAGAAGGAACAGAAAAAGAAGATGCCAAAAAAAAGATAAAAACAGTTTTGATGGAAAAAGAGGAGAGTTTATGCTAAAAAAAATTTTATTTATTTTTTTACTTATACTTTTATCTTTTTTGATTGTTTACTTTTTTTTATTTAACGATTCTTATAAAAAATCACTTCAAGCAAGAGTTTACTTTGGTTTAGGCGAATATGATAAAGCTTATATGCTATCTAATGAGGCTTATCTTAAAGATCCGTATAATAGAATGGCTTTAACAATTTTAAATGCCAGCAAAGCATCTTTGAAATATAAAAAGTATATAAAAGATGCAAAAAAATATCTCATACAAATCAAAAAAATAAGCGGTAAAAAAAGTATTACTCCGAGTGAATTGGCAAAGATAAAATTAATTTGTGAAGTTATGACGGGACAGTATGAAAAGTTAAAACCTATAGTGATTAGTGATGGCGATTTGGTAGAAAACTCAACAAAAGAGTATAAAAAATTTAAGAAAATTTATGAAGAACTTTTTAAAAAATAATATAGAAAAATTTTTGCAATACAAAAAAAAGATTGGGGGTTTTAGTGAAAAATCAATAAAAACTTACAGATTAAATCTTTTAGAAGCTGTTGAAGAAATAGATATATTTGAAACCGATAAAAAAATAATCGTACAATTAATGCCTTACAGGATTAAAATTTCAAATAATCAGAAAAAAACAATTTCTAAAAAAGTAAGTATAATAAGGAGTTTTATAAAATTTCTAAAAGATAACGGATATAATATAAAACTTTTAAATGATGAAAGTATTAAAACTCCGAAAACTTTGCCAAAGCCTGTTGGTTTTAAATATATAAAAGAAGCTTTGAAATTTGCAAATGAAGAAGAGGAACTAATCGTGCTTTTGTTGTATGGATTTGGTCTTAGAATTTCAGAATTATCAATGTTGAAGATAAATGATATTAAAAATGATTGGATTCGAGTTATCGGAAAGGGAGATAAAACCAGAAATATTCCTGTTTTACCTGTTGTAAAAAGCAAAATAGATCTATTTTTGAAAAAAAATACAAGAAATATATACATTTTTGAAAAAAATGGAAAAAGATTAAGCGAAAATAGTTTAAGATATAAGGTAAATAAAATTTTTAAAAAAATAGGATTGAAAGTAACTCCTCATCAATTACGCCATTCTTATGCGAGTGACATACTAAATGGCGGTGGCAGGATTACAGATGTAAAAAGACTTTTGGGTCACAGTTCTTTGACAACGACTGAGATATATACAAAACTTGACAGTGAATATAAGTTGAAAAATTACATGATGGCACATCCGTTATCTAAAAAGGAGATCATTTGAGTGGTATGTCAAAATTGATACAAAAAAGATTTTCCAATGTTTTTATAGCGGTACTTGCGGAAAAAAATGAATATGTGCTTAGATATATTGTAGTAAAAAACGATAAAATTTTAACAAATGAAGATAAAAGATTTCCTATGAATGAAGATAAAAAATTCTCTTCCGACATAGAAGAGTTTTTAACTTCATTGGAAAAAAATTATAAATTTGTATATACTGCATATTTGTTGGATTCGTCAGGGCAAAACTGTCTTCCTGTCTGCAAAGAAGATGAATTTTCAAAATACAATATAGATAAAAACAAAATAGTAAAAGTTTGTGTAGAAGATAAATGGATGGTATATTCATTAAAAAGTGATATACAATGGATAAAAAATCTTTTTGATGCAACCGGAGTTGATTTTATATATTCGCCATTTTTGATTTTAAATAATTTTATACACAACAAAAAACAAAAAACAAAAAACAATCTATTTCTTTTGTATACTGAAAATTTTATTACTCTTATGATATTTGATGCTCAAAGATTGGTGTTTAGTGCATTTTTTAAGATTCCTTTTAAAGAGTTTGAATTTTCCAATGATGAAGAAGATCTCAAGCCGGAGGAAAGTGACAGCATCATGGACGGTATAGAATTGGACAACATAGAGAGTGAAGATGAAGAATTTGACAGTTTTGTAGATATAACAAAGCTTGATGATATGGAAGATGAGGATATATTAGAAAGTGCAAAGGAAGAAGTTGCTTCATCAACCTTGGAAGATCTTGAGCTTTATGGTAGAGAAGTAATTATATTTAAAATAATAAGTTCAGCTATTGAAGAGTATTATAAAAATGATATATACGATAGTGAATTTTTGGAGGAGATTATTATTTATAACGATTCTAATATAAGTAATGATATAATAACAATGATAGAAAATGATCTGTTTTTAGATGTAGAACTGCATTCAATTGATGTTAAAGAGGAGATGATAAATATGTCCATTAAAGAGGCAAATCTTTGAGCTATAGTTTTATAACACCAAGGAAAAAAGAGCTAATTGACAATATATCCAAAATGTGGCTTGTGTTTATCGGATTTGTTGTGATTATACTTTTTGGATTTGATCTTCTTATCAAATTAAAAATTCACTCACTAAACAATCAAACAAAAAGTTATATAGCACAGACAAAAAAAGCTTATGATATATCAAAAAGATTACAACGCAATATAATTTTTTTAACAAAAGAAAAATCAGTTGCGGAAGAGATTTTTGCATCCAATACAATTTTAAAAGATAGTATAAAAAATCTTTTTGACCTTGTACCGGATCAAATCACTCTAAAAAGTGTTATAATGAAAAAAAATTCACTTACTCTACAGGGAATATCACCGTCAAAGGATACATTCAACTTCCTTCTTGGCTCACCCCTGAAATCTATATTTCAAAGCAGTAATACGATATTTTATCTTAATAATGACGGCTGGTATAGATTTGTCAGCAGTAATAAAATTATAGATGAAGAAGACAGGTTGTAAAAGTGAAAAACATAGGGATTTTGAAACTCTTAATTTTTTTGTTTATATTTGTATTTGTAGTTTTTGTCGTGGTTTTTGTATTTATAGTACCAAGTATTAAAGAGTTAAGAAATGCTAAAATCAATCATGCAAAAGCATACGGTAGGTACAGTTATGCACTAAATGAGCAAAAATCAAGAGAGAATGAATTGAAAAAATTAAAACATGATAACTTAAAAATCATAAGAGCATTTGAAACGAATTTTAAGGCGGATGATTTTTTAAAATTCTCAAAAAAATATTTTAAACAAGTATCACTTAGCAAAGAAAAAAGTAAAGTTTACAAGAAAGATTTTACAGTTTATAATTTTCATACTACTTCACAAATAAGCGAGCCGACAGTTTTTTATAAATTTTTAACTGATATAAACAGATATGACAATATCATTCAAGCAGATTTTCCCATACAAATGAAAGCAATCAAAAATGAAATCAATACTACTTTTAAATTGAAGGTTTACAGGTTAAAAAGATTTAAATCCAAATGATTTTTGCAGATATACCCTCTTATTTTTGGAGGTATTTTTTTAATTCTGCACTTTTCTTTAAATTTTTTATCCATTTTTATTTTTATAAACGGTGATATGTATATAAAGTCATTTTTAATTACTACGGCAAATTTATCACTTATAACTATATCTTTCTTAATTATTATCTCATCTTTTTGTTTTTTAGAGAGTAAATAACCGATTTTTTTAAAAACAGTATCGATTGCTCTTAAATTTTTTATATCACTTTGTGATGTTTTGATAATATAAATATTTTGTATTTGTTTGTAAATTTCAAACTGAAAAAGTTCTTTTTTGTCGCTTTGTAGATATTCAAAACTTTTTATAATACCTTTTTTATAATTTTTTAAAAGCATATTGCTAAAATTTTTTCTAAAATAGTTTCTTCTGTATTTTGTATCTTCATTGCTTTTGTCTGTAAAATATCTAATTTCATTTGATTTTAAAAAATTTAAAAGTTCATCTTTGGAAGTATTTATAAGTGGTCTTACAAGAGTAAACCCATCTTGTTTTTTTAACTCATCAAAACCCAAAATCTCAACAACTCCCGCACCTTTGGTGAATTGCATTAAAAACCATTCTAATTTATCATTTAGCTGATGGGCGGTTATAAGGTTGGTATAATTTTCTTCTTTTATAATTTCTTTAAAAAAATCATATCTAAAAATTCTTGCATTGTGTTCAAAATTATTTTTTGGAATATTTGCTTTTTTATGATAAAGAATTTTACCATATCTTTTTGTCAACTCTTTGGCATATTTTATTTCACTTTTTGATTGTTCTCTCAACTGATAATCAACTATTGCGATATCAAATTTGATATCATTTGCCAAAAGTATAAAAAACAAAGCTGACGAATCAACTCCGCCTGAAAATGCAAGAAGATTTTTTCCTGTTTTTAACTTTTTAAAACTTTCAGTAGAAATTTCAGGCAAGTTTTTTAACTGTTGCAAGTAACTTGTCTCCTACTATTTCATTGATATGGGCTATATACACTTTGTCACTCTCAAGCTTTACATTGCTTTCATTGATAAGAATTTCTCCGTCTATTTCCGGTGCCCAGATAAGTTCTCTTGCCCCAAAGAAGAATTCTCCCTCACTGCTTTGTCCTGTTGTGATAACTTTTATATCTTTGCCTACTCTTTTTTTAAGACTTTGCAATGTTTTTTTCTCTACTATTTTATTTAATTCTTCAACTCTTTTGTTGATAATGGTCTTAGGAATTTTATCTTTCATTTCATATGCTTTGGTATCTTCCTCGTCAGAATAGCTAAAAAGTGTAACTCTGTCAAAGCTAAACTCTTCTAAAAACTGTTTTAATTCCATAAAGTCTTCATCGGTTTCTCCCGGATGACCAACAATAATAGAAGTTCTTAAAAAACTATCTTGTGCATTTCTCATTTTGTAAAGTTGCTCTTTTATTCTTTGTGCCCCCGCACCCCTTTTCATTATCTTTAACATTTTATCACTTATATGCTGTATGGGCATTTCAAAGTAGTTGTGAAATATTTTTGAATCTATTATTTTTTGTATTAATTTATCACTGGTGGTTGTGGGATAAAGATAAAGTATTCTTGCACTTTTAACTTTGTTGATTTTTTCAACTTCGTTTATAAGATTTACAAGTCCTTCTTTTTCATCAAAATCTCTTAGATATGAGCTACTGTCCTGAGATACGAAAGTAAAGTCAAAAAAACCTTGGTTGGTTAGATTTTTAATTTCACTTACAATATCCTTTAAAGATCTTGATTTTAATTTTCCCTTAAAACCGGGGATTGCACAGAAACTGCAATTTTGATTACATCCCTCACTAAGTTTTATATAAGCATGGGCTTTACTGCCTGTTACAATCCTCTCTTGGGTTGTTATGAGATAAGTTTCACTTGAAAACCGGGAGTGTCTCTCCTTGATAATTTTATCAATTTTGTCATAATCCCCAACTCCCGTAAAAAGATCTACCTCTTTTAACTCTTTTTGAAGCTCCTCTTTGTATCTTTGGGTTAAACAACCGCTGACTACCAAAAGGGATTCTTTTTTTCTTTTGGCATGTAATTCAAAAATAGTATCAAGACTCTCTTCCTTGGCAGCATCTATAAAACCGCAGGTATTGACTATCAAAACATCGGCTGTTGCGGCATCATCGGTTATGTCATACTCTTTGAGTCTGCCGAGCATTACTTCGCTGTCTATTAGGTTTTTTGTGCATCCAAGGCTTACTAAATGTAATTTTTTTTTCATATTTTTACTTTATTGTCGGAGCATTGATGATTTTACCCAAAAATGCATATTCGCCGCCAAGTCTGGCTATGGGTTTGTATGAAGTTTTTAAGTTTTTATCTATGCAGTTTTCATTTATGTATTCTTTTTTTATCTCAAGTATTAAAGGTATGGTTTTACTTTTTTTAAGATCAATTTCTTCATAGAGTTCGCAAAAAAAAGCCAAAGGAGCCTTATCAATAATTGGCGGAAATTCATCAAGTATTTTTTTGGTTTTTATATCAAAAACTTCTGCTTCGCTTTGAAAATCAGGCAACTCCTTTGAGCTAAAATGCATAGGTTCAAGAAGTGCTTCATCAGCTATGCAAAGAGTACATTTCTTACTCTGCCTTATATTTTTTAGTGTATCTTTCGGAGTTTTATCGCTTTTATGTCCGATGGATACTATAAGTGTGGGCGGATTGGATGAAAGACCAGTAAAATAGCTAAAAGGGGCTATATTGATAACATTATCACTGTTTTTTGTTACAATCCATGCTATCGGTCTTGGTATAATGCCTCCTGCCATAAGTTTGTATCTGTCTTTTTGTTTTATTTGTTCATAGTCTATTATCATAGTCGTTTTACTCCTATATTTCTATGTTGTCTATAAGTCTTGTCAATCCTGCATAAGCGGCAATTAAAATTCTACTGTTGTGTGGTATGATTGTTTCTATCTTGTTAAATTCTCTATCGGTAATTTCCACATATTCTACTTTTAATTTTTTAAGTAAATTTTTTATAGTTAATTTTACGGTATTTGCATCACGCTCACCCCGGGCTATAATCTTTGCGGCTTTTTTGAGTGATGATGAAATAAGCAATGCATCATCAAGTTCATTTTTGTCAAGATATGCATTTCTGCTGCTAAGGGCCAGGCCGTCAGCCTGTCTTACTATATCGCACTCTATGATATTTACTCTTAAAAAAAACTCTTTAACCATTTTTTTAATAAGATAAAGTTGTTGTGCATCTTTTTTACCGAAATATGCATTGTCTGCTTTAGTGATATTTAAAAGTTTTAAAACTACTTGCAAAACACCGTTAAAATGTTCCGGTCTGTGATATCCTTCAAGAATATAACCTTTTATCTTTGGCGATAAAACAGTTGCTTCATCTTCAAAGTATATTTCATTAACCGTAGGCAAAAACAGTATATCCACTCCTGCAATTTGGCATATTTTTTTATCGGCTTCCGTCTTTTTCGGATATTTTTCAAAATCCTCACCCTCAAGAAACTGAGTAGGATTTACAAATACGGAAACAATGGTTATATCATTTTCTTTGACACTTTTTTTTATCAAAGAGAGATGCCCGTTGTGCAAAGCTCCCATTGTCGGAACGAAACCTATGGTTTTATCTTTTAAAGTATTTATATAATTTATCAAATTATTAGTTTTTGTAAATATTTGCATTGATATACAATTCCTTAAGCCGTTTTTTTGTAAAATAATTATAATTATACCAAAATAACTGATACATTAGGAGTCTTTGTTGGACAATTACGAATATAATGAACTTTTAAAAAAACTACAAACAAAGATAGAAAATATTCAAAAAATCATACAACCCGAAGTTTTAAAAAAGAGAGTTAAACAGATAGAATCTCTTGAAGAATCACCGGAGTTTTGGAGTAATGCGAAAAAAGCAGGAGAACTCCAAAAAGAAAAAAACAGTATAAAATCAATCCTTGAAAAGTTTTATAATGCTAAAAATGCACTTGATGATGCAAAAGATTTGCTTGAAATGGCAAATGAAGAAGGAGATGAGGATACAAGAGAATTACTGTATGAAGATGCACCCAAACTTGAAGAGTTGATAACCAAACTTGAAATTGCCATGATGCTAAGTGGCAAAGATGATGAAAAAAATGCAATCATATCAATACACCCGGGAGCCGGAGGAACAGAGAGTCAAGATTGGGCAAATATGATATATAGAATGTATTTAAGATGGGCGGAGAGAGAAGGGTATAAAGTAGAAGTTTTGGATTATCAAGAAGCCGATGAAGCCGGTATAAAAGATGTAAGTTTTATTATAAAAGGTGAAAATGCTTACGGATATTTGAAGGTGGAAAACGGCATACATAGACTTGTTCGCATAAGTCCGTTTGACAGCAATGCAAAAAGGCATACTTCGTTTTGTTCCGTTATGGTTAGCCCCGAAATAGATGATGATATCAATATTGTCATAGAAGATAAAGATATAAGAGTAGATACCTATAGAGCCAGCGGTGCAGGCGGTCAACATGTCAACAAAACCGATTCTGCCATAAGGATAACACATATTCCAACCGGCATAGTAGTACAGTGTCAAAATGACAGAAGTCAGCATAAAAACAGGGCAACAGCAGAAAAAATGCTAAAATCAAGATTGTATGAGTTGGAATTGATGAAACAGGAAGCTGAAAAAAACGGAGTGGAAAAAAGTGAAATAGGATGGGGGCATCAGATAAGAAGTTATGTACTGGCGCCATACAGGCAAGTAAAGGATAACAGAAGCAACAAAGCATACTCAAATGTTGATGCCATACTTGACGGAGATATTACAAAAGTAATGGAAGATGTATTGATATCAATAAAAAATTAATTTTTTAAGGAGAGTTATGAAATATACGATAGATGCAATGCTGACCCAACTTGGATACAGCATAAATGAGAGCGTAAAAGCCCAAATGAAAAATATTATAGAAAATACCGGTAACTTTATGCATATTCAAAAGCATATTATTCAACTAAATGATACATTAAAGCCTTTTCAGGCGTATGTAGCTATGTCAAATTCCAATAATTATCTAAAAATCAAAAATGAATCATCAGGCAGTACTTTAAAAAAAGTTGATGAAATGATAAAAGAGTGGGCGAAAAAGTATAAAATAGAGATAGAAAAAATAAAAGGCAAAGAGACATATTATATCAAAGGATATAAATCATGAATCGTACAAAAGCCATAGTATCATCAAAATTTTTAGGTCATATTTTTACTTTTACAACCATCTTTATATGGAGTACCGCTTTTGTTAGCAATAAGGCATTATTGAATTATCTCTCACCCATACAAAATATGTTTTTTAGATTTGCAATAGCTTATGTTTTATTGTTGGCTATCTATCCTAAAGAATTTTTCCCAAAAAGCATAAAAGATGAGCTTCATTTTGCTTTTATAGGTTTTTTGGGAATTTTTTTATATTTTATACTTGAAAACTTTTCCCTAAAATATACTCAAGCTACCAATGTCGGATTATATATGGGGGCTATTCCTCTTTTTACGGCTATATTTGCCCATTTTTTTACCAAAGACGAATCTCTAAAAAGAGATATCGTTATCGGTTTTTTAGTTGCTCTCTCCGGTATGATTTTGATACTGTTTGACGGCTCGGGGTTTACCCTGAGAGTAAAAGGAGATTTGCTTGCCGTTATCGGAGCGATGGTTTTTGCTCTATACTCTGTCTTTTTAAAGCTTATACCTAAAAATTATCACTATATAGCCGTAACAAGAAAAAGCTTTTTTTGGGGATTGTTTTATATATTGCTTTATATATTTTATTTTGATATCAATTTTAACATTAAAGCATTGGGAGAGATGAGTGTTTTTTTAAATATTTTATATCTTGGTATTTTATCATCCGGTTTGGCATTTATATTGTGGAACAGAGGAATTGAAAAGATCGGCTCCATTAGTGCGGCCAATTATATATATCTCGTACCGTTAATTACCGCTATTACCGGAATTTTAATCTTGGGTGAAACAGTAAGTATCAAGATGGTTATAGGGGGAGTTTTGATACTCATTGGGTTATATATTGCTCAAAAGAGATAAGCTAAACTTTTCTTCTTATGGTTATCTTTTTTGCGGTAAAAAGTTCGGTTACTTTTTTTACAAACGGATCTTCAAGGATATTTTCCTTTTTGGATTCATTATCCTTGTTTTCAAGATGTGAAGCTACACAAGATGAAGGAGTTTCTTCCTCTTTTTCAATCGATAAATCGGCTTCTTCTTTTTGAGCAATATTTTTATCGTTTTTTTTTGAACAAGGCAACATTGAAATAGTGCAGTCAATTCCATAAATATCTTTTACGAAATGTTTTATAACTCCGGAAGCAATCCGCAAAGTTTTTTTACACTCATTTTCAGCACAACTCTCAAGTGTCAAAATATTATTGTCAAAATTAATGAATTTAACATTTTCTTCAAAACATTTTCCGGTATCATAGTTTCTCTCATACAAGAATGCTAAGAGTTTTTGCCATTTATTATCTTTTTGGTCTGTATTTTGCTCTTTTTGGATAGTTTGATTTTGCATTTCTTGCGATTTGCTTTTAGTCTGTTGTACTTGTCGGGTTATTTTTTTTGTTGCATCAGATATCTTGTCCAATTCCAGATCTTTTTCTATAGTATCTATAAGCTCATCAATACTTTTTGTTTTTGTAGCTTCAAGCAGTTTGAAAAATAACAATGACAGGACAAAACCGCTATCGGCATTTAAAAACAGAAGATTTTTTGCTTCGCTTAAAATCCTAAAAAACCTGTCGTAAATGATTGTTGAAAATCTAACATCATTTTCGAAAAAAGAGTTTTTTAGATATGCTATCATTTCATCAATAACAACTTCACTTTCATAATTTTCAAGTTCTTTTATAATGCCAAGCAACTCTTTTTTGTCATTTTTAAAAATTATCTCAAAAAGATTATCAAGAAATTCCGGATCTATAAGTCCGAGCATATCTGCCACACTTTTCGTATCTATATAACCTTTTGCATATATGATAGCTTGATCTAAAAGAGTCAATGTATCTCTAAGAGAACCGTTTCCGGATCGGCTTAGCATATCGAGTGCTTCATCTTCGTACTTTACATTTTCATTATTTAAGATATATTCCAAATGATGCTTGATATCTTTTGTGGCAATTCTTTTAAATCTAAAGTGCTGGGTTCTTGAGAGTATGGTTGCCGGAAGTTTCAGCGGATCGGTTGTAGCCAGTATAAATTTTATATATTCAGGCGGCTCTTCGAGTGTTTTTAAAAGTGCATTAAATGCTTCGCGAGTAAGCATATGTACTTCATCTATAATAAAGATTTTGTATCTTGCCATATTTGGTTTGTATTTGGTTTGCTCAATCAAATCTCTTATATCATCAATTTTTCTACTGCTTGCAGCATCCATTTCAATAATATCAATATGTTTGTTTTCATTTACTGCTATGCAGTTTTCACATACTTCACACGGTGTGGCTGTTGGCCCGTTGTCGCAAACCAAAGCTTTTGCAAATATTCTTGCAGTCGAAGTTTTACCACTTCCTCTTAACCCCGAAAAGAGATATGCATGAGATAATCTTTTAGAAGATAATGCCCCTGTTAAGACTTGAGTTATAGAGTCTTGCCCTATTAATTCTTTGAATGATTTTGGACGATATTTCAGTGCTAACACTTCTGACATTAAAACCTCATTTTTCACCTTAAAATCTCCTTTTTGCTGAAAATGAATTCCAGCAAAAATTCCTATCACTTTGGGGTCCCCACAAAATTTTAAAATTTTGTGGGGTAAAACTTATGCTACGCCTGTCGGCGAGAGAAACAATCATGATTTTATTTTTATTTGTGTTTTTTTGAAACATGATTGTTTTATTTGTGATTGACTAAAAAAATACCTTTAAACCTATATGAAAGCATATAAATTTTAAAGAGATATCTTTTATTTTATCCTATTGTTGCTTAAATAACAACTTGTACGAATTGTTAGAGGCACTCTAAAGATTTAACCACTCTTTGGCAACCTTTTTCAAGTTGGCGGGGTTTTCTGTGGCATAATATGAAATGCTGGTGTTTTTGTATACTTTTTGCAAATTGAAATTATCTTTTAAATACTCTGTTATTGCTTCTCCTGAATGGATAAGAAGAGTTTTGGGAAATTGTTTTTGATACTCTTTTTTCAAAAGGGGAAAATGAGTACAGCCCATTATAAGAGCATCAATATTGTTAAATTCTTTAAAATAATATTTCATTGTCGCATCAACTATTTCACCATGATAGATTTTCTCTTCAACCAAAGGAACAAAAAGAGGAGTAGCTTTTTGTAAAATATTTCTATACCCCAAACTTTGTAAAAGATTTTTGTATTTTTTACTCTCTATGGTTGCCTTTGTTCCGGTTATTAAAATCGAACTGTTTTTATCTTTTATTCTGTTTTGAAGAGCTTTGACACCGGGTTCGATAACACCGACTACCGGAAATGGTGCAACTTCTTTCAAATCCGATATGGCATAGGCACTTACACTATTGCAGGCAACAATAAGCATATCTATATCAAAGTTTTTAAAAAATTCAAGAGCTTCAAGAGCATATCTTATGATAGTGTTTTGATCTTTCGGACCATAAGGAACACGGGCAGTATCACCATAATAAATAATTTCTTTGAAAAAGTTTTCTTTTATGAGACTTTTTACAACACTCAATCCTCCGACACCACTGTCAAAAATCCCGACTTTTTTCACTTGCAGTCTTTATTAGTCATTCATTATAGATAAAAATTCTTTATTGTCTTTAGTTTTTATAAGTTTTGAGTAAAGAAACTTAAGAGCTTCTATCTCTTCCATTTGGCTTATAGCTGTTCTTAGTGCCCAAATTTTTGGAAGATCGTCTTTATCAACAAGAAGTTCTTCTTTTCTTGTGCCGGATTTTACTATATCGATTGCAGGATAAATTCTTCTATCGGAAATATGTCTATCCAAGATAATTTCGCTGTTTCCCGTACCTTTGAATTCTTCAAATATTACTTCATCCATTCTTGAACCTGTATCTACAAGTGCTGTTGAAATAATCGTAAGACTTCCGCCGCCTTCGATATTTCTTGCGGCACCAAAAAATCTTTTTGGTTTATGTAAAGCATTTGCATCAACTCCGCCACTCAATACTTTACCGCTACTGGGGGTTACGGTATTGTAAGCTCTTGCAAGTCTTGTTATAGAATCAAGTAGAATAACAACATCTTTTCCGATCTCCACCCTTCTTTTTGCTTTTTCAATCACAAGTTCGGCAACTCTTACATGATTGTTGGCTGAAAGATCAAAAGTAGAACTGTAAACATCACCTTTGACACTTCTTTTCATATCCGTAACTTCTTCCGGTCTTTCATCAACCAAAAGAACTATAAGTTCAACTTCCGGATGGTTGTGTGTTATACCATGAGCCAACTCTTTTAAAAGCTCAGTTTTACCGCTTCTTGGAGGTGCTACTATAAGAGCCCTTTGACCCTTTCCTATAGGTATGAAAAGATCTAACACTCTTCCTGTTAATTTTAAAGGGTCATACTCAAGTTTTAATTTCTCTGTTGGATAAAGAGGAGTTAGATTTTCAAAAAGGGGTCTGTTTCTGCTCTCTTGCATAGGAAGATAATTGATTGCTTCAATTTTTAAAAGGGCATAGTATCTTTCCTGATCTTTCGGAGGTCTTACCTGACCGGTAACAACATCTCCTGTTCTTAGAGCAAATTTTTTAACCTGTGTTGCACTGACATAGGCATCATTTTGCGAATCACTCAGGTTTTCATCAACAGCTCTTAAAAAACCGTATCCTTCATGTGTTATTTCCAATATACCTGTAAAGAGTATATATCCGCCTTTGCTTGTTTGGGATTTTAATATCTCAAACATTAAATCCTGTCTTTTAAACTGATTTGGATTTTCAATACCTAAGTTTTGTGCTATTTCTATCAGCTCTGCGATATTTTTTTTACGAAGTTCTTCTATCCTGTAACCTTCAACCGGAATATGAGTCCTTTTCCCGTTGTATTTTTTGCCATTATTTCCGGCACTGTTTGCAGATTTTGTCTGCATGCTTTGTTTTGAATTGTCTGAAGTATTCATTCTACCTTCTTTTATTTTTTGGATTTTGCAGTTTTTGAAGCAGTATGCTAAAGTTTTAATCAGGGTATTTTATAATAAGTTGACATTTTTGTCAAATCATTTTTTGTAAAGTGTATAAAGTTCCGATTCTTCAACTTCAATTCTTGACTGCAATATTCTTCCGACAGCTTCAAGTTCGCTTTTAAACAGTCCAAGATATTGATCGTTAAATTCTATATTTTCATATTTTTTTAAGAAGTTGAATACATCTTTATATATCTCTTCGGCTGATTTTGACATATCTTCTATAAAATCCTCATATTCACTATCTTTATAATAATTTTTAAGATATAAAAAAAGTTGTATCTTTTCACTGTAATTGTGAATTTCTAAATTTACTTTAAAAGTTTTCATATACTGTTTCAAAGTTTTATATTTTTTGTTTTGCGCAGCTTTTGCAATTTTACCAAATTCATTTATCAGATTTTCATGATCTTTTCGCAGAATTTTTATAAGATCATTATTGTATGGCACTCCTACATTTTTGGAAAGGTGCAGTTTTTCACTATTTTCTTTTGCAGTCTTGTCGTTTTTTCCAAACAAATTACTAAAAAAACCCATTATCAAACTCCCTGCCAAAATTTTTATTACATAGTATACTATTTTAATTCTTAAATTATTTTGTTATTGTAGATATCGTGTGTTTGCTTGGTTTCAGCAAAGTTGTTCTATAATATTAAATATATTATGCTTAAGGAATATTTTGGCTAAAGTTGTTTGCGATCATTGTAAATTGGAATTTGACGAAAAGGTTATGATAAAGGATGATACAGATGGAGAAACAAGGTATTTTTGTTGCAAAGGATGTCAGGGAATTTATCATCTTCTAAGAAGTGAAGGTTTGGATGATTTTTATGATAAAATAGGCAATAACAAGCTTGAACCCCCAAAAGATATACATGATGATTTGCACAAATTTGATCTTGATGGTTTTAAGAAAAAATATATTACACAAAAAGATGGATTTTATGAGATAAATCTTATCATTGAAGGCATACATTGTTCGGCATGTGTATGGCTGAATGAAAAAGTTTTACATCAAACTGAAGGTATTGTGGAAGCAACGATTAATTATACCAACAATAAAGCTAAAATTATATGGGACCCTGAAAGCATTAAACTTTCGCAGATTATTCAAAAGATAAGAAGCATAGGATATAATGGCTATCCGTATGATCCTAAAATCCAAGAAGAACAGGCAAATAAAGCAAGAAGAGATTATTATTCGAGACTTTTAGTAGCTATATTTGCTACTATGAATATTATGTGGATAGCTATCGCACAATATACCGGGTATTTTACCGGTATGAGAAGCGATATGAAAAATATTTTGAATATTGCAGAGTTTGTTCTTGCAACCCCAACTCTTTTTTATACCGGCTGGATATATTTTAAAGGAGCTTATTTCGGGATTAAAAACAGATTTGTCAATATGGATCTGCTTGTTGCAACAGGCGCTAGTTTGGCATATATCTACTCCATTTATGCTATGATAACAAAAACCGGTGAAGTGTATTTTGATTCGGTTACGATGATTATAACTTTTGTATTTGTCGGCAAATACCTTGAAGTTCTTAGTAAAAAAAGTGCCATAGACAGTATGGATAGTGTACTTGGTACCATACCGACAGAAGTTTTGGTTGTAAAAGACAATGAAAAAGTCCTAATTCCCATAGAAGAGATAAAACCAAATGATATTATAGAGATAAAGCCCGGAGATAAAATCATTATTGACGGTATTATTGTTTCAGGAGAAGGCAATTTTGATCTTTCAAGCTTAACAGGCGAGAGTGTGCCGGTATATAAAAAAGAGGGAGATGATATTATCAGCGGCTCTATAAGCCTTGAGAGTGTTATAAGATACAAAGCAACAAAAGAGTATGCCAATTCAATGCTTTCTACGATTGTTACAATGCTTGAGGAATCTATATCAAAAAAACCTCATATTGAAAAATTGGCAGATAAAATTTCAGGGTATTTTTCTTTGATCATACTCTCTTTTTCAATATTGACTTTTTTATTTTGGTATTTTTATCTTGGAAGCGGCTTTGAGAGAGCTTTGATAGTTTCAATTTCGGTAATTGTGATAGCATGTCCATGTGCGCTTGGTTTAGCCACTCCTATGGCTACTCTTATAGGCATCGGTGAAGCTACTAAAAAAGGAATACTTTTCAAAGAGGCCGGATTTTTAGAGAAAATGGCAAAAAGTGATATATTAGTGCTTGATAAAACAGGCACTATTACCGAAGGTAAACCAAAAGTAGTAAAATATGAAATGATTGAGAATTTTGATATAAATTTGCTATACTCTTTGGTTAAAAGTTCCAAGCACCCTGTCAGTAAAGCGATATCTGATTATTTGGAGAGTAAAAACGATAATTTAAAAGAGTTAAATCTGCATGATAGAAAAAATATTGAAGCAAGAGGTGTTAGTGCATATTGTAAAACTCAGAAGTTGATAGGCGGCAATGGGGAGTTGATGATTGAAAACGGTATGGATATTGAACAAAATTATGACAATACGATTTTTATATTTGCTATTGACAATCATATAAAAGCTATATTTGAGTTAAAAGATACTCCGAAAGAGGGTGCAAAAAAAGCTTTGCAGGAAATACGAAAAAGAGGTATTAAAACCATTATGCTAACAGGAGACAATGAAAAAGTAGCGAAAAAAATAGCCAAGGAAGTCGGCATTGATGAAGTATATCACTCACTTTTTCCAAAAGAGAAAGCTGAAGTTATAGAAAAACTTCATAAAAAAGGAAAAATTGTTATCATGGCAGGTGACGGTATCAATGATGTGTTGGCTCTTGGTCTTAGCGATATAGCTGTCAGTATGGGAAGCGGGGCTGAGGTAAGCGTAGAAGTCAGTGATGTTGTTTTGTTAAATGACGATATCGGAGCATTAAGTGATGCTATAAAGATTAGTAAAAGAGTCTATCTGAATATAAAAGAAAATCTTTTGCTTTCTGCTGTTTACAATACCATAACCATACCTTTGGCAATGTCAGGATATGTTATACCGCTGATAGCTGCTCTTAGCATGTCGCTTAGTTCACTTTTGGTTGTCGGTAATTCTTACAGAATAAAAAGAGGTATAAAATGAGTAGCACTATAGTGGCTATGATGATAGGGGTTTCCACATTTTTAGGTGCTTTAGGATTATGGGCATTGTTGTGGGGATTGAGATCAGGACAGTTTGATGATCAGAAAAAATTTCTTGAAGGTGCCAAGTTTGATGGTGAAGATGAATTAAATGATGCAATAAATTTGGAAAAAAGAAAAAGAAAGATAAAAAAGAAGAAGGAGCAAAAAAGATATGCTCCTCCTGATTGATTAATTGACTATTTGATGCCTGCTATATAGCTTGCAACTGCTTTGATTTGATCAGCACTGTAAGAAGCTACCTGACCTTTCATAACACCTTTCATAGGACCGCCGAATGTTCCGGCTTTGTAACCCTCAAGTGCTTTAACAATTTCATCGGCCTTCATACCTTTTACAACTTTGGAAACACCAAGTGCTTTTTTACTAAAGTCTGCACCATGACAACCTGCACATTTTGCAGCCAATGCTTTTCCGTCAGCAGCCATCAAAGATAGTGCGCCGGCAGTTAATAATGTAGCAATTACTAATTTTTTCATATGTTCTCCTTAAATTTTATCCCGTTATTATATCTATTTTTTCTTTATAAAAGCTTATTTTTGAAGTAAGCTTTTATATCTTAATGGTAGTAGATATATTTTTTTACTATAATATACAAAATTTTTTCTTTGGGAGTTTTATGAGATATATAAATATTGTTTTTGTAATTATTTTATTGAGTGGTTTTTCGCTAAATGCCAAAGAAAGTTTTTGCAAGGAATCAGGTTATCTTGATTTTCAAAACAAGGAGAACCAAACCGAAGAAACTTTGGCAAAAATTATCAAAAAAAATCCAAAAGATATGGATTGTATGATAAAACTCATAAATATATATTTAAAAGAAGGAAAAGTTGATAAAGGCTTTGAGCTTTTGGTAAAAGCAAATAAAATTGACCCCAAGTATATAAAAAGTAAAAAAATACACCAAATATTGGAAATTGCTCTTTATATGACCGATTTAAAAAAAAGAGCGATAAAAAACAATGATATAAAATCATGGAATATTTTAGGTGCGACATATTATAAAATGGGTGTTTTTAGCGAATCCATCAAAGCATATACAAAAAGTTTAAATATCAATCCAAGCCAAATATCTCCCAGACTTACTCTTGCACTCGATTTTTCAAGAACCAATCAGGCTTACAGGGCTGTAAAAGAGTTAAACAAAGTTCTTCGTATTGATAAAGATAATTTTTTTGCATACTACTATACCGGTAAAATTTTAATGTATCAGATAAAAGATACAAAAAAGGCAAAATTATACTTGAAAAAAGCAAAAAAGCTATGCCAGGAACAAAAAAATAGATTTGGAAAAGATATTTACAATCAGTATATGAAAGATCTTGAGAATGAAACAGAAAAATAAAGCAGTTTTTTTTGACAGAGACGGTGT
>CAZKWE010000032.1:0-2183 GCA_964556545.1 uncultured Campylobacteraceae bacterium
GAAAAACAGGGGTCGTGGCTTCACTTTTTACTTTTTTAAAAAATCCTAGATACAAAAAACAAAAGTGCCACATTTTTTGATATAATAGTAAAAAGCTAAAAGGTTCTTAGTGAAATATATATTTGAATGGGATTATCAAAAAGCCAAAACAAATATTTTAAAGCATCAAATCAGCTTCGAGGATGCTACATCTGTGTTTAAAGATGAAAATATGATATCTATCTTTGATGAGAAACATAGTGAAAATGAAGATAGATGGATAACCATAGGTATGGATTTAAAAACTAGAACATTAGTTGTTATTCATACTTTTGTCTCGATTGATAAAGAGACCACTAAGATAAGAGTTATCAGTGCTAGAAAGGCAACAAAGAAAGAACAAAAAGTATATCGGGAGAGTTAAAATGGAAAAAGAGTATGATTTTTCAAATGGGGTTAGAGGAAAGTTTTATAACAAAGATGCAGAGTTTCAACTGCCTATCTATTTAGAGCCTGAGATAGAGAGTTTTTTTAAAAACCTAGCTCAAAAACAAAAAACCAATCTAAATGATATAGTAAACAAACTTCTTTTAAAAGATAAAGAACTCCTTGAAATGGTAAACTTAAAAGGCTAACAAGTTCGAGAAAAGGAATAAGAAACCCTAACGGGTTCTTATTCCTCACGATAGCCGTTATGCTAAGAAGGAAACAAATGGGCTATAAATTAAAAGGAAATTGGAAAAATGGTATTGCATATGATTTGCATACTTTAAGTAGTACATATTTGGGGCAAAATGAATTTGGTCATGATAGATATGATACAAAAGAAGTGAAATGGGAGAATTGGTTTATCAACTAAAATATAAACATGATGAAAGTGTAGTTCAAAAAATTATCAATTTGTTGTTAAATATAAATGGGTTAGAAAAAATGGATTGTATAGTTGCTATTCCACCAAGCAATTTAAATAGAACTCATCAGCCTGTATTTTCTATAGCAATGGCTTTAGGAAAACAGTTAAATATACCAGTTTATTTGGATTGTTTAATTAAAAATTCAAATGAAGAGCTTAAAAATGTTACAGATCCAGAACAAAGATATAATTTGCTTAAACAGTCTATGAAAATTTCAAAAAATCATAATTTATCAAACCAAAATATTCTATTACTTGATGATTTGTATCGTTCGGGTGCAACTTTGCGAGTTGCAACAGAGTTATTGTATAATAACTGTAATGTAAAAGATGTTTATGTTTTAACTATGACAAAAACAAGGAGCAACAGATGAAAGTTTTTATTTCAGGCTCAATATCCATAAAAAAATTACCAGATAAGGTTAAAGAAAGTATTTTAAAAATTATTGATAAAAAATTGGAAATTTTGGTTGGTGATGCTAGTGGTATAGATTCTTTGATTCAAGATTTTTGTAAAAAAAATAAATATTTTAATCTGACAATATATACGATAAAATTATACCCACGATATAAGGCAGATGAAAAATTTAATGTAATGAAAATCAATGTACCAAATGATATAAAAAAAGACAGGCAAAGACAGCAAGAAAAAGATAAACAAATGACATTAGATAGTGACTATAGTTTAGTTATATGGGACGGAAAAAGTAAAGGTAGTTATTCAAATATAATTAGAGCAATAAATAATAATCAAAAAGCAAAAGTATATTTAACTGAGATTAATGATTTTTTACCTCAAGATAAAATAAAAAAAGAAGAAATAGAATACATTTATAGAAAAAATAATGGTTATACTGCAACGGAAGTATTACAATATTTACAAAATGAAATAGATACTACATTTAAAAGAACACAAGAATTAAATAAATATTTATTAAAAAAATTAATTATAAAAAAAGAAAATAATATTTATTTACCAATGGAACAATATCAAAATTTATTTATTATTGAAAAATATAGAGGCAAAACAAAGGGAATAAAGTTTAAGAATGAGTTTATAGATTGGATTGAAAACGAATTAAAATCTCAATCTGAGTTTAGACAACAAACATTATTTTAAAAAGCACAATCGGGTAAAGGCGGGGTTCTCCCCCGCCCTCCCCACACCACCCCGCATGCGGGTCCGCACTGAGCGGTTCACAGAGGTTACCGGACCGCGGGTAATGAATGTTCACCCACAGCTCTTTGACAGACAGAAGCCCCTGAGCCATTGATTGGTCATGCCAGTCCG
>CAZKWE010000033.1:0-17602 GCA_964556545.1 uncultured Campylobacteraceae bacterium
CTTCGGGCACAAAGATAACGGCACGACTGCTTCGTTAGATTTTCTTGAATTACCTACGGGTAGTCCTGCAAAAATCTGCCTTGCATTCATACCGTTCTTTTTGTGCTATTAATTGGGGTTTCTTTTGGTTGGGTACTTATAGCTCCCTGTTTTACCATATCTTTTAAAACTCTTTTTAGAACTTTTCCTGTCGCATTTTTTGGCAATTCATCTACAAAGTAAACATTTCTTGGGATTTTGAAGTTAGCAAGATGGTTTTTTAAATATTTTTTTATACTGTTTTCATCAAGTGCATTTTTAAACTCATCTTTTAAAACTATAAATGCTACAGGCACTTCATCAGAGGTATGCTCATCTTTTTTTCCTATAACTGCAGCGGCATCAACTTCTTCAAGTTGATACAAAAGCTCTTCAATCTCTCTTGGATAAATATTTATCCCTTTTGAAATGATAAGATCTTTTTTTCTATCTTTGATAAAAATATATCCATCTTTATCGATACTTACCAAATCACCTGTTTTTAACCAGCCGTTAACTATACTCTCTTTTGTAGCATCCTCTCTTTTAAAATAACCCTGCATTACACAATCGCCTTTTACGATAAGCTCTCCTACTTCGCCTTTTGGAACTTCGACCATCTCTTCGTCTACTGCTTTAACTTCATATCCCGGAAGTGCAGGGCCGACTGAAAGTGGTTTTTGAAGTTCAAGCCTGTTTACTGCTACAACAGGTGAACATTCGCTAAGTCCATACCCTTCAAGTAGTTTTGCTTTTGGAAATTTTACTTTAAAATCCTGTAAAACTTTTTCATTGAGTGCCGCTCCTCCGCTTACAAAGACTCTTATCTTGTTAAACCACATAAAATACCATGGAATCTTTGCCTTTATAAGTGCATTATAAACCGTAGGGATACCGAGAAAGATAGTAACTTTTTTTAAAAGAACCTGTTTTAAAACATTTGAAAATGGAAATACGGACTTTACTATTACAATACTTGAAGCGGTATAAAACGGTAAAAGTACGGTAGTAGTCAATGTAAACGAATGAAACATAGGAAGATAAACAACAAACCTGTCTTTATATGTCAAACGAATAATTTTATTGATAGCTCTTAAATTAGAAAAAATATTTTTATAGCTGAGCATTGCTCCTTTTGGTTTTCCTGTAGTTCCGGAAGTGTAAACTATACAAGCTGTATCCTCAAGAGTCGGCGGAGTGCTGAGTTGTTCATGTGTTTCAAGGCTTTGTGCAATTTCTACAAAACTGTAGTTTTTCTCATCAAGCTTGTCATATTTGCCACTCCAGACAATTTTTTCTATTTTTGTGCTATCCAAAAGAGTTGCAGTTTCTTTGGCAAATTTGGGAGAACTTACTAAAAGTTTTGCTTCACAGTCATTTAGTATATACTCATATTCATCTTTTTTCAAAAATGTATTGATAGGTACCACCACGGCACCTATCTTGGATATCGCAAAAAATGAAATTACAAACTCTTCGGAGTTTTCCACAATCAAAGCAACCTTATCACCGTTTTTTATACCGCTAAACTCTAAAAATCTGGAAAATGTATCAACTTTTTGCTTTAATCTCAGATTGCTTATTTTTCGTTTTTCTATAAAGAGTATAGGCTTTTTTGGAAAATTTTTGGCATTTTCCCTGATCATTTCATAAAAATTGTTATATTTGTTTTTACTCATTTGTTAAAACCTGTATTTAAATCCTACTCTGAGCAAATGGGCGGAAATATCTTTAAAAGTTCCTTGTATACCATTTATATTAGCATCAGATGCACTTATAACTCTTGTCTCTTTATCATCATAAAGATAGCTCATGCCTATACTTACCTTTTTGCTGTATTTATATTCGAAGCCTACAGAGTAAAGTTTGGCATCAGCATCAGGCAATTCAAATCCCAAAGTTTTAGATGGAATCGGAGAGTTATCTATAGCAAATCCTGCCATCAGTTTTAATTTGTCATTATACTGATGAGTCACACCTATCCTGTATGTATCGGTATCTTTCCAATTTTTATCTTTCGGTTTGCCAAGCACGGCTTCAGTAATCGGATCATTAAAGTTAAAATTCAACTTTTTATACTTGGACCAATATACTCTCTCATAAACAAATTCCACAGTTGTTTTTTTATAAGTGTAGGCAGCAGCTATATTTAGTGTTGCCGGAAGAGGAACACAAACACTTGCGGGTGTATCATAAGATATCAAAGTAGCCAAATCAGCCGGATTTTTGGTTAAAAGATATTTGTTTATATATCCGTTTGCACTTCCTGATTCGTTTAAATTTATTTTTGATCTGTATGTTGAGGCTAATTTTATAGAATTATTAGGTCTGTAAGACATTGCGATATTGTATCCTGCGGAAAAATCATCTCCGTTCATATCTTCTTGATACAAAGTCGGTCTTGAAGCTTTAACCACACCTTTGCTGTAAACAAGCCTTACTCCCGCACCGACAGCAAACTTATCATTTATTTTATATGCCATTACGGGATTAAATTCTATAACTTTCAATGTAAATTCTTCTGCACTTGCTTTTTGCAACGGGTCTTTCCATCTTTTTGACAATCCTCCGGGAGCGGTTATGCTAAAACCATATCTGATTTTTCCATATGCTTTTGAGCTTATATGCATAGTCGGAAGTAAAAACTGCTGACTTTTTGATTTGGCATCTGCCGGATTGCCACTCAGTGTTCCTTCGTATTTTATTTTTGGAAGATTTATATATGTCAAACCTATTTCAAGTAAATTTTTATCATCATTCCAAACCATATTGGCCGGGTTATAGTAGCTTGCATCTGCTCCGTTGGCATTTGCTACATATGCAGCACTTAATGCAACCGAATTTAGCGACTGCTCAGGTATCTTATAACCTGCGGCAAAAGAAAAAGAAGCTACACATGTGCTTAAAAGCACAACTCTTTTTAGACTTATGTTCATACTCTTACTCCTTGTGTGTTAATTTTCTATCATACTGTAAAGCAGTTTTATCTCTTCATTCCAAATGCTATCATCTATAGTTTCAAGTATTAAAGGCATATCATCCATTCTCTTGTCATTCATTATAAACTTAAAAGCATCAAGTCCGATTTTCCCTTTGCCGATACTCTCATGCCTGTCAACTTTGCTTCCAAGATCAGGTTTTGCATCATTTAAATGCATTCCGTGCAAATACTCAAATCCTATAATTTTATCAAACTCTTCCCATGTTTTATCATAAGCTTCTTTTGTTCTTATATCATAACCTGCACTAAACATATGACAAGTATCTATACAAACACCGATTCTGCTTTTATCTTCAACTCCGTTTATAATATAAGATAAATGCTCAAACTTATAACCCAAATTACTTCCCTGTCCTGCGGTATTTTCTATAACAAATCTAACATTATCGGTTTCATTTGCAACCACATTTAAAGAATCAATTATAAAGTTTAAACACTCCTCTTCACTTATCAGTTTTAAGTGGCTACCCGGATGAAAATTAATTTTTTCAAGATTTAAAAGTTCACATCTTTTTACTTCATCTATAAAAGCATCTATAGATCTTTTTCTTTTTTGAGGATCAGGATGACCCAAATTGATAAGATAACTGTCATGAGGTAAAATATGCTTTGGCAAAATATCTGAAGCTTCAAGATTTGTTTTGAATTTTTCTATAATTTCTTTATCGTATGGTTTTGCAGCCCACTGTCTTTGATTTTTCGTAAAGAGAGCAAAAGCTTTTGCTCCGATTTTCACAGCATTTAAAGGAGCATTAAATACCCCTTTGCTTGCACTAACATGTGCCCCGACATATTTCATCTGATCTATATCCTTTTTAGTTTTATAAGTATATGGTTTGAAAAATCCTTAAAGTATAGCTTATCACTGCTGATAATATACTTTATATATATATTTTTTCTTTTAATAATTTGCAAAAAACCGTTTTTATTCTTTATATATCCTTCACCATTGAAAATCGGTTTTTGTTTAAGCACATTTTTAAGAAAATTTTTCGGATATAAAGTATTTAAAAATCTTTTGTTAAACTCACTTTTGGCAAAACAGTGCGAATTTAGACAAATTTCATCATCAATTTTCATATCCAACACAAGATTTGACAAATCAAAAAGCTGTAATTCTATAAAATTATCTCCGTATTTTAAAAAACCGGTATCATTAAAAGCCAAATTTTTCATTTTTATTGTTACGGTATAACTTTGCGATTTGTATATTTCTCTTTTAATACTACAGCCGGCAAGCAAAAAAATAAAAAAAATTACAAAAACTCTTTCAAATCTCAATTTTCACTCCTGAAACCTTTACCGCATCATTTTTTTATTATATCAAATATAGTATAATCTTTTTATGATTTGTAAAAATATGCATTCTTTTATCGTTATGGATATTGTTAAAGAAGCCGGCAGGTATGCTGACACCATACACTTTGAAATAGGTCAGCCGGACATACCTCCCTCGGATAAAGTCAAAATTGCACTTAAAAACGCAATTGATAAAAATCTTTTTTCATACACCGAAAGCTTTGGGATATATGAACTAAGAAGTAAAATTGCCAAGCAATACAAAAAAAATTACAATATCGATATAAACCCTTCAAGAATACTTTTGACTCCGGGAACAAGCGGAGCTTTTTTGGTGGCATATTCTATTGCTTTAAAGCATGGAGGAAAGTTAGGCTTTAGTGATCCTTCATATCCCTGCTACAAAAATTTTGCTTATTTGCTTGATATAAAACCTGTCTCTTTTGATATAGGCACTTACAATAATTATCAGTTAAGAGTTGAAGATATAAAAAAAAGAGAGATAGATGCTCTGCAAATCTCATCACCTGCAAATCCCACAGGCAACATTTATGAAAAAAATAATTTAAAAGAGTTGGTTGAATATTGCAACAAACAAAATATCAATTTTATCTCTGATGAACTTTATCACGGACTCACATACGAAGATAGAGCAAACAGTGCTTTGGAGTTTGGAGAAAATGTTTTTGTTATAAACGGGTTTTCCAAGTATTACTGTATGCCCGGACTTCGGCTTGGCTGGCTGATAGTTCCGGAAAATCAAGTAAGAAATGCAGAAATAATAGCACAAAATCTTTTTATATCGGCTCCGACACTCAGCCAGTATGGGGCACTTGAAGCATTTGATGAAGAACATTTAAAAAAAACAAAAGAAGAATTTAAAAAAAGAAGGGATTTTCTATATAATGAACTTAAAGATATATTTACCATAGATGCAAAACCTAACGGAGCATTCTATCTTTGGGCAAATATATCAAAATATTCAAACAATAGTTATGATTTTTCCAAAAAATTGCTAAAAGATATACATGTAGCCACAACTCCGGGAATTGACTTTGGAAACAATCAAACCGACAAATATATAAGATTTGCCTATACCAGAGAGATTAAACATATGAAAGAGGGTATAAAAAGAATAAAAAGTTATCTCTAAGAATTTTTTTTGTATAATTCCGTTTCCTAATCAAAATATTACACAGGTATTATGGCCCCTTCGTCTAGCGGTTAGGACACTGGCCTCTCACGCCAGTAACACGAGTTCGAGTCTCGTAGGGGTCACCAAAATCACTCTTTATCTAATAAAAATTTGATATACTCTAAATCCGAATTATGCAATATAATTCAGGTTAAATCTTTTGCACTATAATGATATGATATAATTATTCCGAATTTTATAGGAGTATAGTTATAATGATGAAACTTTTTTTTATACTTGCAACAACATTTATATATTTGTCTGCGGCTATAAATGTTACTGTCAGTATTCTGCCCGAGAAATATTTTGTTAAAAAAATTGCAGGAAATCTAACGAATATTCAAGTAATGGTAAAACCGGGAAATGAACCGGCTACCTATGAACCCAAACCCAGACAACTTTCACATCTTTCAAGATCAAAAATATATTTTGCCATAGGTGTTCCTTTTGAAAAAGCTTGGTTAAAAAAGTTCAAAAATATCAATCCCCATATGCTGATAATCGATATAACAAAAAATATCAAAAAAAGAGCTATGACAAGTTATTACGATATTGAAAAAAACAGAAAATATTTAAATAGTAAAAGCTCCTTAGATCCTCATGTCTGGCTATCTCCAAGGCTTGTTAAAATTATGTCGAAAAACATAGCGGACACTCTTATAAAAATAGATCCCGAACATAAAAATACATATATTGCAAATTTACATAAATTTAATAAGCAGATTGACAACTTAGAAACTTATGCACATAAAAAACTTGACAATCTCAAACATCGGGAATTTATAGTGTTTCATCCGGTTTGGGGATATTTTGGAGACGAGTTCGCATTAAGGCAGATTCCGGTACAAATTGAAGGGAAAAATCCAACTCCGAAGACTCTTGTCAAACTTATAAAATATGCTAAAAAAAGGGGTATAAAAGTGATATTTGTTCAACCTCAATTTTCCAAAAAAAGTGCACTGACTATAGCAAAAAATCTAAATGCAAAGGTTGTAAGTTTAAATCCCTTAGATGAGAATTGGCTCAAATGCATCAAGAATGCCATAGACACATTTGGTTCGATACTAAAATGAACAGTGCCATAGAAGTAAAAAATTTAAATTTCTCTTATGATAAAGAAGTTATACTGCAAGATATAAATGTAACCATAAAAAAAGAGGATTTTTTTGCCATAATCGGCCCTAACGGAGGCGGAAAGAGTACCTTTTTAAAACTTCTTCTTGGAATACTAAAGCCAATATCGGGCAGCATAAAAGTTTATGGACAAAGCGTACAGGACAATATATTAAAATTCGGCTATGTTCCTCAGGATACGAATATCAATAAAAATTTTCCCATAAAAGCTATGGATGTTGTTCTGCAAGGTCGCATAGGTATATCAAAAAAATTCTGGGGATTTTCTAAAACAGATATACAAATTTGCGAAAACTCTTTAAAAAAAGTAGGAGCATACGAATATAAAGAAAAAAAGATTTCGGATCTCTCCGGCGGTCAAAGACAAAGAGTTTTCATAGCAAGGGCTTTGGCAACAAATGCCGACATACTGATACTTGATGAGCCGACTGCAAGCATAGACTCAAAAGGGCAAATATCTCTTTATATGACACTAAAAGAGTTAAACAAAGATAAATGCATCATAACGGTAAGTCATGATATCAATGTAGTTTTAGGATTTGCCAATAAAGTCGCATACATTAACAAAACTCTGTATCTTCACGACTCTCCTGCTTCGGACAAAGATAAAATTTATCAAAATATTACCTCATCAACATCACATATATGCCCTGTTGAACTTTTGGTTAATGGTGATTTATGCTTTCATCAAAATAAAAAAGAAAGCAGTAGCCATGCCTGAAATACTCTCATACTCTTTTATGCAACATGCACTAATAGCAACTGTTTTGATAAGCATCTGTATAGGTATAGTAGGAACTCTTATTACCGTCAACAGAATGGTTTTTTTAGCAGGAGGTATTGCTCACGGATCATACGGAGGCATAGGAATTGCTATATTTTTTGGCTTTATGCCTATACTCGGAGCAACTTTGTTTGCAATTTTACTCTCTATTATTATCGCTGCTGTTTCTTATAAAAACAAAGAGAGAATCGATCCCGTTATCGGGGCAATGTGGGCGGCCGGCATGGCTATAGGTATTATTTTTACGGATTTGACTCCGGGTTATAATGTTGATTTGATGAGTTATCTCTTTGGTAGTATTATATCGGTTTCAAAAAGTGATTTGTACATAATGACTTGTTTTGATTTGCTTATACTTGTATTGGTTTCTCTATTTCACAAAGAATTACTTGCTCTTAGTTTTGATAGTGAATTTGCCAAACTAAGAGGTATCAAAACAAAATTGCTTTATTATATGTTGCTTATCATAATTGGTTTTAGTATTATAGTGACTATAAGGGCGGTAGGTCTTATTTTAGTCATTGCTCTTATGAGTATACCGACCTTTATTGCTGAAAAATTTTCAAACTCGCTTTACAAAATGATGTTTATATCATTTTTGCTTACACTTACATTTAGTATATGCGGTCTTATTCTATCTTATTACTTCGATATAAGTTCGGGTGCGACCATTATATTGACAGCTTCACTTTTCTTTTTTGTTTTTACCGCCATAACAACAAAACCTTTTAAAAAAATCTAATGGTGCAGTATTTCGCTTAAAAACTGTTTCGCTCTGTCAGTTTTTGGATGGTTGAAAAAATCATGGGGATTGTCTTCTTCAACTATGATACCGTGATCCATAAATACAATCCTGTCACTAACCTCTTTTGCAAAACCCATTTCATGTGTTACGCATACAACTGTAAAATTCTCTCTTGCCAACTCTTTCATGACATCCAATACTTCGCCTATCATTTCAGGGTCCAAAGCACTTGTAGGCTCATCAAAAAGGATAATTTTCGGTTTCATTGCCAATGTTCTTGCGATAGCTACTCTTTGTTTTTGTCCACCGCTTAATTCACTTGGATATTTATTGGCTTGATGAGGAATTTTTACTCTTTCTAAAAGCTCCATTGCAAATTTCTGTGCCTCGGCTTTAGGGACTTTTCTTACTTTCATAGGAGCTATCATAATATTTTCTATGATACTTAGATGCGGAAAAAGATTGAAGTGCTGAAAAACCATGCCGGCTTCTTCTCTTACTTTGTTAACATTTACTTTTTTATCATCAAGATTTATGCCGTCAATTATAATTTTACCTTCATCTATATCTTCAAGCTTATTAATACACCTTATGAGTGTTGATTTGCCGCTTCCACTCGGTCCGCAAACTACTACAACCTCACCTTTTTTAACCTTAAAATCTATATCTTTCAAGGCTTGAAAAGAACCATAAAATTTATTGACCCCTTCCATTTGTATCATGTATTCCATAATATCTCCGCAAATATTTTATTTAGGATAATTGTATTATAATAACAGTTAAAATTATATTAGGATATATTATTTGGAAAATTTGATAACTTTTTTGGAAAACAGTGACATTGAAAAGTCTGCAATCTTTTCTCAGCTGAAATGCTCACTTGAAGAAGCCAATATCTTAAAAAACTTAACACATAAATATATTGATGGTTGTGAAGAAGTTACTGTTTTGGCAATTTTAAAAGAGATATATACCGATAAAAACTATATTCACATAAAAAAAGTATACATTATAAAAAATTTATTAGAATCAGGATGGCTGACAAGAAGCGGACTTGTCAATACGCTAAAAAAAGATATCTCCGGCCTGGAACTTTTACACTCAAATATATCATTAAGCTCAACATTTCTAAAACTCCTTGAAAATAATAACCCTGAAGTTATTATCCCCAATGATGATCCATACAGTGACCATTTGGAATATTTAAAAGACCAGTTTACAAGAATAGAACTTTACCAAAAATTATCCGTTCTTAGAAACAGTTTTAAAGAAACATCGCCTAATATTACAGCTTTAAAGAGTAACTTATCTGCTTATGAAAATACAATAAACAAAAAAATATCCAAAAGTAAATGCAATCTTATCATTGAAGAAATTGCTTTAGAAAACGAACTGAGCGAAAAAGAGAAGATTATATTTTTAGCTCTTTTAAAAGAAGAATACTCTTCGGATATAGAAACTTTACGAGATATGAATACTCTTATTGATTTAATAAGTCAAAACGAATATGACAAGATTAAAAACAGGGCTCTTTTGGAAGAAGGTTCAAAACTGATAGAAAATTCTTTGGTTGATTTTGATGAAATGCTTACAGCTTTTGGAGGAGTTACAAGAAGTTTTTACATTTCAGAAGAAGTTATACAAAAGATTATAAGACCTACAAAAGACAAAAAAGAAAAAAAGATTAAACTCTCTTTGCTTATAAAAGAACAGGAAATTTTTGAATTGATTGAACCCAAAACTTCACTTGATGATGTAATTTTGCATCCAAAAACTCAAAAGATACTCAACAATCTCTTAAAAAGAATGGATAAAAAAGTTCTCTCAAGACTTAAAGAGTGGGGAATAACAGATAGAAAAAAAGGATTGAGCTCAAAAATTATCTTCTACGGACCTTCCGGAACCGGAAAAACAATGACTGCACTTTCTCTTTCAAAATCTCTTAGAAAAAGTGTTTTAAATTTTGACTGTTCTAAAATCCTTTCTCAGTATGTAGGCGAAAGTGAGAAAAATGTTAGAAAAATTTTTGATACATATTATGATTTATCAAAAAAAACCAAAAGTTCACCGGTGCTTCTTTTAAACGAAGCGGATCAATTTTTAAGCAGCAGAACAAGCGGTGGTATGCACAGTACCGATAAAATGCACAATCAAATGCAAAACATATTTCTTGAACAGATTGAAAATTTCAACGGAATTTTAATTGCAACAACAAATCTTCTTGAAAACATAGACCCGGCATTTTCCAGAAGATTTGACTATAAAATCGAGTTTAAAAAACCTGATTTTTCACAACGGTTACTTTTGTTTAGAAATTATTTACCTGAAAATGCCGTCTATGAAGAAAATTTTTCCATAGAAGAATTGGCAAAATACCCATTAACAGGAGGGCAGATAAAAGTTATCATAAAAAATACTGCACTAAATACTGCTGTTAAAGATGAGCCTATTTTTACCATGAGTGAATTTAAAAATATGATAGACAGAGAAATTAAAGGAACATTCGGAGAAGAAAAATTAGTAGGGTTTGTTTCTTAATGTAACATTTTATACGACATAACATTTTATAATTTCTTTAATGTTACATATAGTAACAATAGTTTTATAGTTTTATTCTATAATTATCATTTTTTTATGTAAAATAAGATTAGTTTTTATTTTTATATAGTATTATTATGCAATAATTATTTACAAAGGGGTTGTATTATGAGTCATATGAATTTTGCTCATCCCTATTTCGGGGCATTTGTTTTTTTAGCTCTAAGCTCGATTGCATTTTTTGCCACAACGGTTTTAGCAAGGTGGGCAAGCAGAAAACTTGCAAGACTTGATACGGAAAAATTAAAACTTACCATTTATGAGTGTGGTCCAAAGGTTACGAAACAACCAAATAAAATTTCTGCACAATTTTATCTTTTTGCACTACTGTTTATACTTTTTGATGTAGAAATTATATTTATGTTTCCATGGGCTATCGATTTTAAAGTTCTTGGAATGTTCGGATTTGTTGAAATGATTTCATTTATAATATTACTCGCAATCGGTTTTGTTTACGCTTGGAAAAAAGGAGCATTACAATGGCACAGCATAAAGTAAAATATCTTCAAGAAAGCGGTCTTCCCATTGCTCTTACTACGGTTGATAAATTGGTACAATGGGGAAGAAGTAACTCTTTATGGGCTCTAACCTACGGTCTTGCATGTTGTGCGATTGAAATGATGGCAAGCGGTGCAAGCAGATATGATTTTGATAGATTCGGAACTATATTCAGAGCCAGTCCGAGACAGGCTGAAGTTATGATAATAGCCGGAACTTTGACAAAAAAACATGCTGAATTTACAAGAAGGCTTTATGATCAAATGGCTGAACCAAAGTGGGTTATAAGCATGGGAAGTTGTGCCAATACAGGCGGTATGTTCAACACCTATGCTACCGTTCAAGGAGTAGATAGAATTATTCCTGTTGATATATATCTTCCCGGATGTGCTCCCAGACCCGAAACTTTACAATATGCAGTTATGATGCTTCAAAAACAGATACGAAAAGAGAGTGCTTTTCAAAAACAAAAGCCTAAAAGGTTGCTATGATGAGAGAATATAAAAATAGAAAAAATGTTCAAAAAAAAGCTTATTATAATGATAGATTTTATGTGGTTCCGAATATTCCCAAAGAAGATCCAAATAGCGATGAAATTTTTTCAAAAGATTATAAAGAATTAAAAAAACATTTTCAAATAAAAGAAGCATATATACAAAGAGGACAACTGGTAATTATTATAAAACCCGAAGATAACAAAAAAGTTCTGTCATTTTTAAAAGATGAGCTTGATTATACATTTTTAAGTGAAATGAGCGCGAATGATTATCTTGAGCAAAGCGGTGAATTCGAGATATTTTATCAATTATTGTCAATGAACAAAAGAAAAAGATTAAGACTCAAATGCCGTATAAAAGAAAAAAGTGCAATTGAAAGTGTTTATACCATATTTAAAAGTGCGGACTGGGCTGAGAGAGAAATGTTCGATCTTATGGGAGTTCGTGTCAATAACCATTATAACTTGAAAAGACTTATCATGCCGGATGATTGGCATGGGCATCCGCTTAGAAAAACTTATCCTCTTCAAGGCGATGAAGCGGCATCATGGTATGAGGTAGATAAAATTTTTGGCAAAGAGTACAGAGATATCATAGGACCTGAACAAAGAGATCCTGCAAGAATTGATAGAAAAGATACGAAAAATTTTATAAGAATCAATCATGAAGTTCCATACGGTGCAAAACCGAGCAAAGAAAAAACAGTTCAAGAGTATCAGGAAGAAGATGGAGTATTTTTCATAGATGAATTCAAAAAAGACAAATCCAAAGTTTTAAATACAAGAAGGTAAAGCATGCAACAGGTAAACAGATTAAAACCATTTTTTGAGAACTTAAACTTTGACAGAGACGACAACAGAATGGTTGTCAACTTTGGACCTCAGCACCCTTCGGCACATGGTCAGCTAAGACTTATCCTTGAACTTGACGGAGAACAGGTAAAAAAAGCTATTCCCGATATCGGATACCTCCACAGAGGTATGGAAAAAATGGCAGAAAATATGATATACAATGAATTTTTACCGACAACGGACAGAATGGACTATATAGCTGCTACCTCCAATAACTACGGATATGCCTTGGCAGTTGAAAAACTTATCGGTCTTGAAGTTCCAAGAAGGGCGAAAGTTATAAGAACTATGCTCTTGGAAATTAACAGAATCATTTCTCATCTCTTTTGGCTGGCAACTCATGCGCTTGATGTAGGAGCTATGACAGTATTTCTCTACTGTTTTAGAGAAAGAGAGTTTGCCATGGACTTGATGGAAGATTATTGTGGAGCCAGATTGACTCATTCATCGGTAAGGATAGGGGGAGTGCCTCTTGATTTGCCTGAAGGATGGCTTGAAAAGCTTGGCGTATACATTAGCCAAATGCATAAAAATATTGCTGATTATGAAGGTCTTTTAGATCAAAACAGAATTTGGAAAATGAGACTTGAAGATGTCGGAATAATTTCCAAAGAAGATGCTATAAGCTGGGGATGTTCAGGTATTGTTTTAAGGGGAAGCGGAGTCCAATGGGATATAAGAAAAGAAGAACCGTATGAATTGTATGATGAATTGGACTTTGATGTTCCTTACAGTGACAGATGCGATAGTTACGGAAGATACAAACTTTATATGGAAGAGATGAGGCAAAGCATCAGAATACTAAGACAACTCTCAGATATGTACAAAGATACCGAACCTGATATTATGGCTCATGCTCCTCAGTATATTTCAGCTCCAAAAGAGCAGATTATGACTCAAAATTACTCATTGATGCAACATTTTGTTTTGGTAACTCAAGGAATGAGACCTCCAAAAGGAGAAGTATATGCCGCAACCGAATCTCCAAAAGGGGAGCTTGGATTTTATATCAATTCCGAAGGTGATCCTTATCCGTACAGACTGAAAGTCAGAGCACCGAGTTTTTGGCATACAAGTATATTGCAGCAATTGCTTGTAGGACATTATATAGCTGATGTTACGGCAATTATCGGAAATCTCAATATCGTCTTCGGCGAAATCGACAGATAAGGAGAAAATTAAATGAAAAGATATGATTTAAGACCTTTGAAAGATAATTTTTACGATAGAATGATAGAGCTTATAGAAAATGATCTAAAACCCCAAGAAGTTGGTATATTTATCTTTGAAATAGGTGATTTTTCTTCTATACAAAAAAGTGCCGATATCGTCAAAGAGAGTGGTCATGAACTTATGAATTCTTTAAAATTCAATGAAGCTGACTGGACCATAGTAGTCAAAAGGAAAGCAGCTTGAAGAGTTTAGTTTATTTCTCTACATGGCAAAGAGAAATTATAGACAACCGCAACAAACCGAAAGAACAATGGCAGAATTCATCCTTTTATTTTCCCGAACAGCACAGAGTCAGCAATGACACAAAGGCTTTCATAGGATGGGATGGTGTTGTGCTTTTTAAAGAAGATGTTGATGTTGTAAAACTGGCTATGAAATATGCCGCCCAATACCAAATATACAGTGAAGCCTGCGGAAGATGTGCTCCCGGACGATGGGGAGGCAGAATACTGTATGATTTGCTTGATAAAATTGCAAGAGGCGAAGGAGAACTTAGTGATTTAGAACATTTAAAAGAGATTAGTTCCACTATGCAAAAAACAAGCAAATGTGAAATCGGAAAAACAGTTCCTACTCCGATACTTGATATCATGATATATTTTGAAGATGTTTTTTTAGATTTGATTAATAATAAAAAATCATCTTGTGAATATCATAAAAATGATATAAGCTACATAGCGGATATAACTGCACCATGTACGGATATGTGTCCTAGTCATGTTGATATACCGGGGTACATAGAGGGTGTCAGAGATATAAAGTTTATTGATTCTTTAAAAGCTACAAAAAAGAGTATGCCACTAGCACATGTATGTGGCAGAGTTTGCCCTCATCCCTGCGAAGATGCATGCAGAAGAGCAAATTTGGATGAGCCTATTTCAATAATGGAACTCAAAAGAATCGGGGCTGACTATGAAAGTAACCATGGTCTTGATTTTGTATATCCGACAAAAAAAGCCGAACCAATAGGCAAAAAAGTTGCTATCATAGGCGCCGGACCTGCAGGATTGGCAGGGGCTTATTATTTGGCTCTTGAAGGAGTAGATTGTGATGTATATGAAGAATTACCGGTTATCGGGGGAGAAGTAGCTGTCGGAGTTCCACAATATAGAATGCCTTATGAGAAATACCACAAAGATATAGAAGCCGTAAAAGCTCTTGGAGTAAATTTTATACTAAATACAAAAGTAACTGCGGATATGATAAAACAGTTTGAAAATGATTATGATGCCGTACTTATAGCAACAGGCACCAGAATTTCAAAAAAGATAAGAGCTAAAAACGAAAGAATGGAAATCAATGGCTACTGGCCTGCTATAAAATTTTTAGACCAAATCAATTTAAATGTAAAATGGGGAATCGGAGAAGCTGTTGATTTGAGCGGAAAAACCGTAGTATGCGTAGGTGGCGGTTTCACATCTATGGATGTAGTAAGATGTGCCGTAAGAGCCAATGCGAAAAAAGTTATACTCCTTTATAGAAGAGATGAAAAAACCATTATAAACAATACAAGTTACGAAGAGTATCATGAAGCCGTTGAAGAAGGAGTCGAATTTAAATTTTACTCTGCCGTGGAAGAAATTATAACGGATGAAAATGATAATCTGAAAAAATTAAAAATTAACAAATTTGAACTCGTTCCCAATCCAAACGGAGGCAGACCAAGCTTAAATCATATAGAAGGCGAAGACTACTTTATAGAGTGTGATTATCTTATCCCTGCCGTATCTCAAGATGCCAATATGGACTTTGTTCCAAAAGAGTGGGATTTATCACTTACAAGCTGGAATACATTTAAAACTTTTAACAATACTTACATGACAAACAGAAAAGGCATATTTGCTGCCGGTGACTGCGAATATGGTCCAATGACCATAGTAAATGCCGTAGGGCAGGCAAAAAGAGCTGCCTGTGTTATGCTAAGATATTTAAAAACCGGGGAAGCAAGTTTGAGCGATGAGGAGATACTGGAAGATCATTTAAGAAAACTTGGAGTTTACAATAAAAATGAAAAGATTACAGGCTGGATGCCGGGAATAAAAAGAAAAATTAGTCAAAAACTTGATGTTGATACCAGAAAACACTCTCAAGCAGAGGTAAATTTCGGCTTGACTTCCGAAGAGGCCGTAAATGAAGCCCAAAGATGTATGAGGTGCTATTATATAGCCATGGTAGCGGTAGAAAATAAAAACAAGCCTCTTGATGGAGGTGAAGCATGATAAATATCACCATTGACGGAATAAAACTTCAAGCAAAACGGGGTGAAACTATTTTGCAGGTTGCAAGAAGAAACGGTATTTATATACCGACTATGTGTTATCTTACCAAAACAAACCCGATAGCGAGTTGTAGAATTTGTTCTGTCGAAGTAGAAGGGGTGGAAGGTTTTATACTCAGCTGTCAGGAAAAAGCCGTTGACGGTATAGTTGTGCATACAAATTCGCCTGAGCTTTTTACACACAGACAAAATATTATGAAACTTTATGATGTTAATCATCCGTTGCAGTGCGGCATCTGCGATAAAAGCGGGGAGTGCGAACTTCAAAATAAAACCTTGGAATTTAAAGTAAGTTCACAAGAGTTTAGTGCAAAAGAACAAAAAAGAAATAATAAAAAATGGAAAATTTTAGGATATGATCCGTATCTTTGCATACTTTGTGAGAGATGTGTAACGGTCTGCAATGAAATTGTAGGAGCAAAAGCTCTTTATATTAAGCCAAACGGATACAATTCCACCATAGATAACGATATGAGAAAATGTATACAATGCGGTGAATGTATAAGTGTCTGTCCGGTTGGTGCCATGGTATCAAATGAATTTAAATATAAAGCGAATGCTTGGGAAAATACAAAAATTCCGGCAAGTTGTTCACACTGTAGCAGCGGATGTTTTTTATATTATGATGTAAAACATAAAAGCATAGATGATCCTGAAAAAATTATAACAAGAGTGGTTAACGAACATGAATTCGCATCACTATGCGGTGCAGGTAGATTTGGATTTGATTTTGCAAACAAAAATGCAACAAAAGATAAAGATCTGTTAGACAAAACAATAACTGCCTTTAAAAAAGCCGATACCATAAAATTCAGCGGCATCATTACCAATGAAGAAGCCTTTATACTTCAAAAATTAAAAGAAAAATTCGGATATAAACTTATAAGCTACGGAAACAAAGAATATCAAAAATTTTTAGAAGAATTTTCTATCAATACCGGTCATAAACTATACAACGGTAATTTAAAAAATATTTCACAAAGCGACCTTATTATATCAATAGGCACTAAACTCTCAACTGACAACCCGATGGTAAGATTTCATGTAAACGAAGCTTTAAAAAGAAGAGGTGCAAAAATTATAAATTTACACCCGATTGAAGACTTTGCTCTTAAAGAGATCATAAGCAACTCCATAAGATATGAAGTCGGCAGTGAAGAAGGAGTGCTTGCAATTTTAACAAAAGGATTGCTTGAAGATAGAGATATTCCAAACGAATTAAAAGACTATTTTGATGAATTGGATGACGGATATATATGTGCTGAAACCAATGTTGCAGAAGAAGAGATAGATTTGATTCTTAAAGCAAGCAAAACCTTAGAGAAAAAAACTCTCATCCTCGGAGAAGACCTATATACCCACAAAAGAGCAAAAAATATTGCTCTTCTTGCCGGACTTATCGAAAGATACAGTGATTTTAATGTAGTTATCATACCTCCTCAAACAAATTCTTTGGGAGTAAGTCTTATAT
>CAZKWE010000034.1:0-20143 GCA_964556545.1 uncultured Campylobacteraceae bacterium
TACAACGGTTCACCAACAGCTCCGGGTTCTTTTGTCCTGTCAAGGACTGCTATCTTTTTAACACTTTTTGGCAAAGAATCAACAAAAAGTTTTGTATCAAATGGCGAAAAAAGTCTTACTTTTAAAACACCTACTTTTTCACCCTGACTTAAAAGATACTCTACTGTTTCTTCCGTTGCATCGGCAGATGAACCCATAAGTATTATAACTTCCAAGGCATTATCTGCTCCATAGTATTCATAAATTTTATATTTTCTCCCTGTTAATTTGGCAAATTTATCCATCTCGTTTTGCACTATAGAAGGAACTTTTTTATAGTAAGGATTGACCGTTTCTCTTCCTTGAAAATATACATCAGGATTTTGGGAAGTTCCTCGTATAAATGGATTGTCAGGCTTTAAAGCTCTGTCTGTGTTGGCTCTGACCAAATCCATATCTATCATTTCTTTCATTATTTTTTCATCTATCAGTTCAATTTTATTTACTTCATGTGAAGTTCTAAAACCATCAAAAAAATGCACAAAAGGCACTCTGGAGCGTAAAGTGGAAGCTTGTGCTATAAGAGCAAAATCATGGGCTTCTTGAACAGAATTTGAACTTAAAAGTGCAAAACCTGTCTGTCTTACAGCCATAACATCCTGATGGTCACCGAAGATGGATAGTGCTTGTGCCGCCAAAGATCTTGCAGCCACATTAAAAACAGTAGGAGTCAATTCACCTGCTATTTTATACATAGTAGGTATCATTAAAAGAAGACCCTGAGAAGAGGTAAATGTGGTTGTCAGGGATCCTGTTTGTATTGCACCGTGAGCAGTGGCACTTGCACCTCCTTCACTTTGCATTTGCATTATCAATGGTACTGTACCAAAAATATTTTTTTCACCTTTGGAGCTATAAACATCACTAAGTTCGGCCATAGGAGAAGATGGTGTGATAGGATATATTGAGATAACTTCATTAACCTTGTGGGCTACTCTTGCAACCGCTTCATTTCCGTCAATTGTTGCAAATTTTTTACTCATAGACAACCCCCTTAAAAGTTTTATTAATATCATTTTACAACTTTAAACTTTTATATTTAATAATATATAAGTTTTGTGTTAAAAAAAAGGGGTCAGGTTATCAAATATTAGATTTAGAGTGCCTCCGGCAAAAGACAAGTATAGGATAGTTTACCAAAAATAAAAAAGGAGACAAATCAAACTATGCCAAAGATTATATCTCCTTCAAATTTATTTATTTTTTCATAGACAAATAACTATTAAGCGCTCCGACATAAGCTTTGGCACTGGCTTTCATAGTATCAATACTCAAACCATGGCCCATAACGGGCATTTTACAATTTTCAAATTTTACTTTTACCACAACTTTTGCCAATGCATCTTTACCTTTTGTAACTGCATCAACCTTATAATCAACCAATTCACCGCTAATTCCGCTTATCCTGTCAACTGTTTTAAAAAGTGCATCTATCGTCCCGTCTCCAATGGCGGCATCTTTGATGATTTTGTCTTTATATTTTATAGATATTGCTGCAGTTGGCACACCCTCACTACAATCACTAAGTTGCATACCTGTAAGCTCATATATTTCTTCAATTTTTGTTATTTCACTAGTTACGATAGCTCTTATATCATCATCAAACATTTCTTTTTTCTTATCTGCCAAATCTTTAAATTTAACAAATGCTTCATCAAGTTCTTTATCACTTATACTGTATCCGAGTTCTTCCACTCTTTTTTTAAATGCATGGCGACCGGAATGTTTGCCAAGTATCAAAGAGTTATGATTTAAACCTATATCTTCAGACTTCATTATCTCATATGTTTCTTTGTTTTTTAGCACACCGTCTTGATGAATACCGCTTTCATGTGCAAATGCATTTTTACCTACTATTGCCTTATTTGGCTGTGGAACTATACCCGTTATATTTGCCACAAGTCTGCTTGTAGGATATATCTCTTTTGTATTGATATTGGTTTTGTATTCGGAAAAAATATCACTTCTTGTTTTAAGGACCATTACTATTTCTTCAAGTGCGGCATTTCCCGCCCTTTCACCCAATCCGTTTATAGTACACTCTACCTGCCTTGCACCATTTTCTATAGAAGCCAAAGAGTTAGCAAGCGCAAGTCCCAAATCGTTATGACAGTGAACTGAAAGAATCGCTCTGTCTTTGATAAAACCGTGCAACTCTTTTATCATATTTCCCATTTCGTTTGGCATTGTGTATCCTACGGTATCAGGGATATTTAAAGTACCAGCACCCGCTTTTGTAACAGCATCAAGTATTTCTTTCAAAAATCCTATATCACTTCTTCCTGCATCTTCACAACTAAACTCTACATCATCTACAAAAGTTCTGGCATATTCTACGGCTTCAACGGCTTTTTGTATGACTTCTTCGGGAGTCATTTTTAATTTGTATTGCATATGGATAGGACTTGTTGCTATAAAAGTGTGAATTCTTTTATTTTTTGCAGGCTCTATTGCATAAGCTGCTGCTTCTATATCTTTTGGCAATGCTCTTGCAAGTGAGCAAACCGTACTTTTTTCTATCTGTTGACTTATTCTTCTGATTGCATCACTGTCACCGCTACTTGCAGCAGCAAATCCTGCTTCTATAATATCAACACCTAATTTTTGAAGCTGAAGAGCTATTTGAATCTTCTCTTCCGTATTCATAGATGCTCCGGGGCTTTGTTCGCCATCTCTTAAAGTAGTATCAAATATTTTTATAGTTTTTGTTTTCATTATATATCCTTAATTTTGTTATATATATGGTTTATTTATTGGTTAAAACAAGCAAGTATTAAAACAGAAGCAGCAGGAGAGAATTTTTTATATCAATTCTAAGTAAAATTTTTATGGCTTTTACCGTACCAATGACACAACTGTTCATAAGCTCTCTCCTTTTAAAACAAATATGAATTTTTAATTATACTAAATTTTATCTTTTTTTGCAATTTTTTTTCGTTTGACAAAGTTTTTATATCCTCTAAAAAGACCGTAAAGTATATAGGCGGTAAACAAAAAAGTTAAAGACTCTATAAGATAGAGATAAACAAAAGAAAATAAAATTATCAAAGCTATCAAAACTTTTTTTATGTCTGTTTTTGGCAAATTTATCTTTTTAAAGCTCGGGTATCTTATATTGCTGACCATAAGTATCGATACTACTGCTATAAATGCTAAAAGCAAAATAGAAAATTGATCTTTTAAAATATGGTATTTTTCAAAAAAAAGTATCCAAGTACTCATAAATACTGCGGCCGTCGGAATAGGAATACCGATAAAAACCGAAGGCTCATTGGTTGGATTTGTTACATTAAATCTTGCTAGTCTTAAAGCACCAAAAAGTACATACAAACCCGTTAAAAGCGAACCTATTTTTGCATAATGAATACCTATATCAAAATAAAACAGCATAGCAGGTGCCACTCCGAAAGCTACCAAGTCGGCAAGTGAGTCAAATTCTGCACCAAATTTCGAAGTAGTTTTCGTAAGTCTTGCCACTCTGCCGTCAAGTCCGTCAAAGATAAGAGATAAAAGTATCAGATATACAGCTTTTTCAAATTCCCCCTTGGAAGAAGCTATAATGCTTAAAATCCCTACAAATGCACTTGCAGCGGTAAAAAGATTTGGAATTATATAAACTAAGTGATGTTTAGTGTTGCTTTTCATCCAAAAAATACCCCAAAACCGTCTCTACAGCTTTGATTTTTTCACCCTCGACAACCTTTATTCTACACTCTATAGGCAAATACAAATCAACCATTCCCTCATTTAAAAAAAGATATCTATCGCCTTTTCTTACTTTTTTAAAATTCTCGCAAAATCTATAAATTTTTCTTGAATATTTACCCAAGATAGAAACTATCAAAATATCACCTTTGAAAGTTTTTCCTACAATTTCCACTCTTTCATTTAACAATTTTGATTTTTTATCATTTGCATCGATACTAAGGCCATGGATAATATTGTTCTTTATAATTTTAAAATCAAACGGATTTCTTAACATACTTACATCACAAAGAGAGCTTTTTATGGAAATCAGCAACATATCTTTTTTAAAATATTTATTCTCCTTTACTTTTCCTATATAAGATACTTTGCCGTCGATAGGAGCATAAATGGAAAATTCATCAACTTCATATGGAATTCTTTCAGGATTTCTAAAAACGAAGGAAATAAAAATTATGGACAAAAAAAGCAAAAATGATAAAAAAGTAAAATCAAAAAGTAGAGAAAGAATAAATAAAAAAGTTAAAAATCCTATATATCCCCATCCTTCTTTTGCGATAATTTCAGTTTTTCTACACAACATTTTTACTCTTTATTATCTTTGTTATCCTGAAAATCTTCTGTATTTTTCTGTTCTTTTTCACCATCATTTTCTTTATCTTTTTTCAAGCCGTTTTCTGCCATCTCAATATCGTTTTTTTCATCTTCTTCTCTTTTTATACCGTTTTTTTCTTCAAAATCTTTTATGATTTTTCTTACGGTTTCTCCTTTGATTGTCTCTTTTTCAAAAAGTTCTTTTACGATTTCTTCAATAGCTTCACTATATTCGTTAAGAGTTCCGATAACTCTTTTATATCTTTCATCCAATAAACTTTTTACATATTCGTCCAGATTTTCTGCCATTTTTTCACTATAATCCTTACTGCTGGCTCCGGGAATAAATCTGTTTTGCTGTTTTTCAAGTACCATCAGACCTGCAACTTCACTCATTCCGTACATACTGACCATAGCTTTTATGATATCCGTAGCTCTTTCAAGATCATTTCCGGCACCGGTAGATATCTCTTTGATAAACACTTCTTCAGCCGCTCTTCCTCCAAGCAATGTATCTACTTCAGCAATAAGCTCATGGCGTTGCATAAGATATTTATTTTCTTCAGGAGTATTTAATGTATAGCCAAGTGCCGCCAAGCCTCTTGGTATAATTGAAACTTTTGATACTTTCTTGGCACCCTTCGTAGTTTCTGCTATAAGTGCATGACCGCTTTCGTGATAAGCAACTATTTTTTTCTCTTTTGAATTTATTCGTCTGCTCTTCTTTTCAAGTCCGGCTATTGCTCTTTCAACAGCTTCAATCAAATCTTTTTGTTTTACTTCATTTTGGTTGTTTCTGCCTGCAAGAAGTGCGGCTTCATTTATGATATTTGCCAAATCCGCTCCGGCAAGTCCTGCGGTTAATCGTGCTATTTCTTCAAGGTCTATATCTTTAGCAAGTTTTATACCTTTTATATGAACTTTCAATATCGCAACTCTTCCTTTAAAATCAGGCTTGTCAACAAGCACTTGCCTATCAAATCTTCCAGGTCTTAAAAGTGCAGGATCAAGAACTTCCGGTCTATTTGTTGCCGCCAGTACAATAACCGGGGCATTTTCACTGTCAAAACCGTCCATTTCAGCCAAAAGCTGATTTAAAGTCTGCTCTCTTTCATCATTTCCTCCAAGATTTCCGGCAGCGGCTCTGCTTTTGCCTATGGCATCTATCTCATCTATAAAGACTATAGACGGGGCTTCTTTTTTGGCTCCGTCAAAAAGATCTCTTACTCTGCTGGCACCTACTCCTACAAACATTTCTATAAAAGAGGATCCTGAAACAGAGAAAAAAGGAACATTCGCCTCACCGGCAACCGCTTTTGCAAGAAGTGTTTTACCGGTTCCAGGAGGTCCTACCAAAAGCACACCTTTTGGTATTTTGGCTCCCAGCCTTAGATATCTGTCCGGGTGCATTAAAAAATCAACTATCTCTTTGACTTCCTCTTTTGCTTCTTCCACACCTGCAACATCAGAAAATTTTGTATTTGGTTTTTCTGAATTTATAAGTTTTTTACTGCTTCCCATTCCAAGAATTCCACCGCCTATATTTTTTTGCATTCTGTTTGCCAAAAACATCCAAATGCCAAAAAATATAAATATAGGAAGTATCCAGGAAAAAAGCAATTCACTAAACCAATTTGTTTCATTAAAAGCCGTATAGGATACTTTGTTTTTTTCCAAAAGCGGTATCAAAGTCGGATCATCTCCAACTTTTTTGGCAATATATATAACTTTTTCACCGCCGTTTTTAGATATTGCTTTTATAATCGTCTGTCCTATGGCAACTTGCTGTACCTCTTTTGATTTAATCAAATCTTTTATTTGAGAATAATTTACATTTTTTGTAATTACTTTTTGTGAAGTTACAAACCCGCCTTCTTGCATACCGTTAAGACCGCTTGAAGGATTTACGAAACTTTTAAATATAAGTATAATTACAATAGAAAATATCGCAAATACCAACAAAGGGTTATCACTAAAAAAATTATTATTTTTATTGTTTTTTTGATTTTTATTATCTCTTTTTGCCACTACTTACCTCTCTTTAAATGAAGAGTTCTCCACTCTTTCTTTTTTATTATTTCTTTTAATTCAAAATTATCAAATTTATCTAAAACATTATCCAAGTATTTATCTAAAATACCCGAAAGTATCAAACTGCCATCTTTTTTTACTCTGCTTTTTAAATCTTTACTTATCATTATCAAAATATCTGCAACAATATTTGCCACCACGATATCATAACTTTTTTCTGTGCCGTTTGCGGATCCTATCCATATATCATTATAAGCAGTCTTATTCAAATCAAAATTTTTCTCAGCACTCTTGATACTCAATTCGTCACTGTCACATAAATCTACATTTGCACCCAGTTTCGCAGCAGCTATAGAAAGTATTGCGCTACCGCATCCTACATCTAACAAATTATCTTCTTTTTTCACAATTTTATCTATAATTTCCAGACAAGAACTTGTAGTTTCATGATGCCCCGTACCGAAGCTTAAAGCCGGATCTATCACTATATTTAAAAAATTATTTTTTTCTTTCTCCCATGTGGGGTGTATATAAAATCTTCCTATCTCTACTGGAGTGATAGAGTTTTTATATTTATTTATCCAATCTTGATTTTCTTTTTTTTCAAGCTTTGTCCGAACTTTTATATGTTCACCCGTAAGTTCGGATAACTTTTTTGCAAATTCCAAAATGCCCCATTCAACCTCTTCAAGGGACTCTTCATCTCTTATGATAAGTTTATTGTTTTTTGTTTCTACAGCTTCTATGCCGAATTCAAAAATAAAATCGATAAATAAATTTATTTTGCGAGACGGAGTTACCTGAAGTTCATAATACTCTTGTTTCATATATTAACCAAGTACATCTTCAAGCTTCTCTTTTAAAACTTGCGGTGTAAAAGGTTTGACTATATAGTTGTTCACTCCGGCTTTAAGTGCGGTTATAACCTCTTTTTTTCCACCTTCGGTGGTTACCATAATGATAGGAAGGTCATTATATTTACTTTCGGCTCTGACTTTTTTAACAAGTTCGAGTCCGTTCATTTCCGGCATATTCCAGTCGGTTATCAACACATCTATATCACTATTTTCCTGCATAACCTGCCATGCTTCCTTACCGTCTGCGGCTTCCAATACATCTTTATGGCCAATTCTTGCAAGAGTATTTTTAATAATTCTTCTCATAGTTGAACTGTCATCTACTACTAAAAGTTTCAATTTTATTCCTTTTGTATATATTACCGTATCATAAATTTTTACTAATTTTATCTTTTTTTAGTTTTAGATTACTTTAAATGCTTCTTTTAAGTCTATTTTACCTTCATAATATGCTTTGCCTATTATTACTCCTGAAATTATTCCACTTTGTTTACATTTTTTTATATCATCGATATCTTTAACCCCGCCGCTCGCAATCGTATCTATACCGGATGCTTTGGCAATCTCTTGTGTAAAAGATATATTTACCCCGCTTAACATACCGTCTTTGCTGATATCGGTGCAAATTATTGCTTTGACTCCGGCTTTTGCAAATTCTCTTGCCAAATCAGTTGCCCTTATAGAGCTTACTTCCGCCCAGCCTTCAACCGCAACCATACCGTCTTTTGCATCTATGCCTACTACTATGGGGTATTTTTTTGCCATCTCTTTTACAAAATCAGGATTTTTCAAAGCAACGGAGCCGAGTATAACTCTGTTAACTCCCAAATCCATATACATTTTGATAGTCTTTTCATCTCTGATGCCGCCTCCCACCTCTATGGAAAGATTACAATTTTCTCTTATCTTTTTAATTTGCTCCAAATTAGCAGGCTCTCCTTTAAAAGCCCCGTTTAAATCAACCAAATGAACCCATTTGCTTCCTGATTCTTCAAATTTTTTTGCAATATGCCAAGGCTCATTGCTGTAAACTTTGGCACTATTCATCAAACCTTTTTTCAATCTGACGGCTTTACCGTCTTTTAGGTCAATTGCGGGCAATATATCCATTTTTATAACCTTATAAAGTTTTCTATAATTTTAAGTCCGACATCATGACTTTTTTCAGGATGCGGCTGAAATCCGTAAACATTTTCTTTTTGTACGGCACTGGCAAACTCATATCCGTAAAGTGTCTTTCCTATGATATATTTTTTATCGGTTAGAACATGATAGGAGTGAACAAAGTAGAGATAAAACGAATCCTCAAGTCCGTTAAAAAGCGGAGTTGATCTTTGTATAAAAAGTTTGTTCCACCCCATATGCGGAATTTTCAGTCTTTTTGGAAATTTGCTACTGTCAAAATACTTTATATCTCCTTGTATCAGACCAAGACCTATGTGTGAGCCGAATTCTTCACTCCTGTCAAACAAAAGCTGCATACCAAGACAAATACCCAAAAGCGGTCTTTTGGTTTTTGCAAACTCTTTGATGGCCATATCCATACTGTTTTCCCTTAGATGGGCCATAGCATCTCCAAAAGCTCCTACACCCGGAAGTACAATTTTGTCATATTTTTTTAAAGTATCGGGCTTACTTATAATATCAACATTTTCACCCAGTTTCAAAAAAGCATTTTTAACACTGCTTAAATTGCCCATATTATAATCTATTATCGCTATTTTCTGCATTTCAAACCTTTAAGCAACTCCGATTTGATAATATTCAAAACCAAACTCCTTTAATTTATCTTTGTTGTATTGATTTCTTCCGTCAAATATAACAGCCGTTTTAAGTCTTTTTTTCATCTCTTCAAAATCAGGACTTCTAAACTCTTTCCATTCCGTTATCAGTATAGTGGCATCAGCACCGTCCAATACATCATATTTACTATCTTTATACTCAACTTCCAATCCCTTAAGCCAAAAGTTTTTAGCATCTTTCATAGCTTGAGGATCATAAGCTTTTATTTTTGCACCTCTTTTTAAAAGCTCTTTTATCACTACAATCGAGGGTGCCTCTCTCATATCATCGGTTTCCGGTTTAAAACTCAATCCCCATATACCAAAAGTTTTACCGGTTAAATCATTTGAATATCTCTTTTTAATCATATCTACCAAAAACATTTTCTGAGCTTTGTTCACCTCTTCAACAGCGGGTATGATTTTTGGTTTGTATCCTGCATCCAAAGCTATCTTGTTCAATGCATTTACATCTTTTGGGAAACAGCTTCCGCCATATCCGCATCCGGGATAAATAAAACTGTACCCTATCCTGCTGTCACTGCCTATGCCGTGTCTGACCATATTTATATCGGCTCCTACTCTTTGTGCAATTTGACTCATTTCATTCATAAAAGATATCTTCGTTGCCAGCATTGCATTTGCCGCATACTTCGTAAGTTCCGCACTTTTCGTATCCATAGCGATAAATCTCTCATGATTTAGAGTAAAAGGTCTATATAACTCTTTTAGCAAATCCATAGCTTTTTTCGAATCAGCTCCGACAACCACACGATCAGGCTTCATAAAATCAGAAATTGCCGCTCCCTCTTTTAAAAATTCGGGGTTACTGACTACATCAAAAGGTATATTGACCCCTCTTTTTTCCAATTCACCACTGATAACATTTTTTACCTTGTCGGCAGTTCCTACAGGTACGGTTGATTTATCAACAATAACTATATAATTTTTTATATATTTGCCGATATCTTTTGCTACGGCCAATACATATTGCAAATCAGCACTTCCGTCTTCACTCATAGGAGTTCCAACTGCTATAAAAACAATCCGGGCGTCTTCAAGAGCTTCTTTTATGTCGGTAGTAAAATCCAGAGATTTGTTTTTATAGTTTTTAAGAACCATATTTTCAAGTCCGGGTTCGTATATAGGAATTTTTCCTTTTTTAAGCCCTTCGATTTTATTTTTATCAATATCTACACATGTTACAGTATTACCCATTTCGGCAAAACAAGTTCCCGTAACCAATCCGACATATCCGGTGCCAATTACTGCTATATTCATACATTCAATCCTTTAAGTTCATTTTCTATAAAATTTTTAAAAACTTTTGTATATGATTTTTTCTCATCAAGTCTGTTTTGCAAATCGCTGATATTTGCTGCATAATCATTTAAAGTAAGATTGCCTTTTAAAAGCTCATATTTTAAATAAAGCCAGTATGTATTTAGTACATCACTTTCGCAATACTCTTTTATCTTATCAATTTTTTGTTCATAATAAAGATCCGTTACCTCATCTCCATGAACATCATACTTCCCCGGAAGCCCTGCCATTTTGCATATAGTATCAAGCTTGATGCCCCTAACCGCTCCGAATTCGCCTATATGATCCATCAAATCAACATGAAATCTGTCACTGTAACGAGAACGATAATTATCCCATTTATTTTTGTTTAATTCTCTGTTTTCTTTTTCAAAGTAGGCAGAACATGAAAGATTGTATTTCATAGCTCTTATCATAAGCATGGGCATATCAAATGCTCTTCCGTTAAAACTGACAAGCTTAGGCTCTTTTTTATCTATAAAATTTAAAAAACTGCTTATCATCTCCTTTTCATTTTCCCCCTGGATGGAGCTGACCTTCTCAAATCTTCCGAAATCATCACCGATAACAGCCGAAATAGCTACAACCTGATGAAAAGGGATAGGCAAAAAAGAGTATCCATTCTTTTCTTCTTGCAGTTCAAAAGCTTTTTTACTTACTTCAAAATCATTCCCCTCAATACCGTATTCACTTCTGACCAAAGAGACATCAGGTATGGTTTCACAGTCAAATATACATATCATTTAGCTTCCATTATGGTAAAATTAGGTATAATCATATCTAAAAAAGGGTAAAATTGAGATTAGTTTATAGTAGAGTTAAATAGTTTTTTATAAATATTTGATATAATTGTACTTAAAAATTGGATATTGTGGGGTTTTATGCGAGAAAAGATAGAATACTATATCATTAAGTTCATTCTGTTTTTATCAAAAATATTACCCACTAATACAACATATAACACTATGAAATTCGTATCTGAAAAATTTTATAAATATGGAAAAAGAAGAAGTTCTTTAACTATCAAAAATCTTACAAAGGCATTTCCTGATAAAAACACAGAAGAGATAGCAGAACTTGCAAAAAAATCTTATGAAAGTGTTGCCATAACTCTATCTGAAATCATACTATTGCTAAATGATAAATTAAATCTTGATGATATGATTGAAAATGGTGAAGATTTTCTGCAAAAATTAGAAAATTACACCAAAGATACGACAAGTGGAACTGTTGTTGTCACCGCCCATTTTTCCAATTGGGAGCTTGCAGCTCAATTTTTACCCCTTCACGGATACCCTATAGTGGCAATTGGCAGAGAAGGAAACAATAAACTTATAGAGAAAAATATCACTACCCCTTTCAGACAGAGATACGGAAACAGAAATATCTATAAAAAAAGTGCACTTTTAGGCATCATAAAGGCTCTTAAAAAAAATCAAATCGTTGGGCTTCTGTTTGATCAAAAAGCGGGTGGACGAAACAGTGTAAAGGTTAATTTTTTCGGAATACCTGCCGATACCACAAAATCAATAGCAAAGATGAAACTAAAACTCAATCCAAAAATCATACCCATCTTTTTTCCCCGTAACAAAAACGGAAAATACACTCCCATTATCTACGAACCCGTAGAATACACCGCAGACGAAGAGAGCGACAAAGAGATAAAAATCCAAAAGATGACACAAAGATACAACGATATACTCGAAGAGGTTATAAGAGAGTATCCCGAGCAGTGGTTCTGGATGCACAATCGTTGGAGGCTTGTTTGAGAATTTTAATCATAAGCGACGGCAAAGCAGGACACTTAAACCAATCTATCGCCTTTGCAAAACTTAAAGACCTGAAATATGATATTTTAGAGATAAAAAACAGTTTAAAACTTTTGACATATATACTCGATTTTACAGGCATATATGTAAATCTTTTCTCTTTGCATATAAAGGATAAAAACTATAATGCCGTAGTATCTGCGGGCTCATCTACATACTATGCAAATAGATATACGGCAAAAAAACTGGGTATAAAATCGATAGCAATCATGTTACCTCGTAATTTCAGATTGAGAGGATTTGACTATATCATAGCTTTAGAACACGACAATCCAAAACCTGCAAAAAATATCATCACTATACCCATCGCCCTATCCGTAAGTGAGCCAAAAGGATATATAAAAAAGAGCAAAAAACCCTCCTTAGGTATAATTTTAGGAGGGGACAATTCAGTGTTTAAGATGGAAAAAAAGAAGATAAAGAGAGCATTAGATAAAATATTTAAAAATTATCCAGAGCATTTAAAATATATAACAACTTCAAGAAGAACACCAAAAGAGATAGATAAATTGCTTGAAAATTATAAGTTTGATTATGAGATTATCTACTCAAAAAACAATTCCATAAATCCAATTCCTGATTTTTTAGAGATTTGTGATGAGCTTTTTATCTCAATAGATTCAGCATCTATGCTCTCTGAAGCAAGAGCATGTTCAAATGCCAAAATTCACATCATAGAGCTACAATCCAAGAAAAAAGATACAAAATTTCATAAATTGGCACTGACTATAAAAGAGTTAAAAAGCAGATTTGACTTCTCTCCCTATCTTGAAAAGGTAAAGCTGTGAAGATAGTCCAAATTCTTCCTGAGTTAAATGAGGGAGGAGTGGAAAGAGGAGTGGTTGAACTCGCAAGGGAGCTTATCAAAAGAGATTTCGACTCTTTCGTCATAAGCAACGGTGGAAAACTCACAACACAACTTGAAAAAGAGGGGAGCAGACACTTTGGTTTTGATGTATGTAGCAAAAATCCTCTCACTTTGCCAACTAGAGTTTATGGTTTACAAAAACTACTAAAAGAGTTAAAGCCCGATATAATACATGTCAGAAGCAGAGTTCCTGCTTGGTTGGTATATCTCGCAAACAAGAGCCTTAAAATCCCTGTTGTATCTACTGTTCACGGTTTTAACAGTGTCAGTTTTTATAGCAAAATCATGACCAAAGCCGATAAAATTATCTGTGTAAGCGGTGCGATAAAAGAGTATATACAAAAACACTACAAGACACCTGAGGATAAAATCAGCATCATACCAAGAGGGATAGATTTAGAAAAGTTCAATCCTGACAACATAGATAAAGATTTTATACAAAAGTTCAAACAAGAGTTCAAACTTCAAAACAGATTTACAGTCTCAACTGTCGGAAGAATAACACAACTAAAAGATTTGGAGACATTTATAAGAGCAGTATCCATACTCCAAAAAGAGGATAGAAGCGTAGTCGGACTAATAGTAGGCGGTGTCAGAGAGGACAAAAAAGAGTACTTTAACTCACTAAAAAGCCTGATAAAATCTCTACATGCAGAGGTTATTTTCACAGGAAGCCAATCAAAAGTAGCAGAAATCTACTCCCTGAGTGATGTCGTGGTAAGTAGCTCAAAAAAACCGGAGAGTTTCGGCAGAAGCGTAGCAGAAGCCTTGGCACTCAACACTCCCGTAGTTGCAACAAACCACGGCGGAGTTTTAGATATAATAGCAGAAAATAAAAACGGATACTTTTTTGATATTGGTGATTTCAAAGACTTGGCAAAAAAGATATACAGAGCAAAAGAGTTGAAATTTGACGGTTTCAAGTATGTAAAAGAGAATTTTTCACTTGAACAGATGGTAATAAAAACAGTAGAGGTTTATAAAAATTTTGAAAAATAACCCCCTGATACTGATGTATCACTCAATAAACAGCACTAAGCTTAAAAGACTAAAAGGGATAAGAGTTTCGCCTAAAAACTTTGAGAGGCAACTATCATACCTTGCAAAAAAAGGTTTCAAAAGCTACACTCTTGGCGAAATGATAGAGCAAAAAGAGTATTTAGCCTCAAAAAGTGTAGTCATAACTTTTGATGACGGATACAGAGACAATCTCACAAACGCTCTTCCTGTTTTAGAAAAATACAACTTCAAAGCTACCATATTTGTCATCATAAACAGATTTGACAATGACTGGTCACTACATAGAAAAACAAAAAATGCAGACATAGTCAACAAGATAGAAAAACTAAGTGATGAGGATATAAAAACTCTGCTGAAAAGTGGACTTATAGAGATAGGAGCACACACCCTAAACCACAAAAACTTCTCAAAAATCTCACAAAAAGAGAAAAAAAAGGAGATAGTAAAATCAAAAGAGATTTTGGAACAAAAATTTAACATAAAGTGCAAAACCTTCTCTTATCCATTTGGCATATATGAAAAAGGCGATGAAGAACTAGTAAAAGATGCAGGTTTTACAGGTGCGGTAACGACTGAAGTCAGAAGAGCTGATTTAAACAAAGATGACCTTTTTTTGCTTCCTAGAATCAACATAAAAGATGAATATCTAAAATTTATATACAAAATGAGAAAATTTTGAGAGTAGTACAGATTTTAGGCGGTGCCGAAGATGGAGGATTGGAGAAACATACCATAGAGCTATCTCACTCATTGGCTAAAAGGGGTATAGATATAAGTATAATTGCCCATAAAAAATTTAGAGAAGATTTTAAAGGTTTAAACTTAATAGAGTGCGATTTAAGCAAAAGCAGAAACAATCCATTTATACTCTACAAACTCTACAAAATTCTAAAAAATGAGAACTTTGACATAATCCATACCCAAGCAAACAAAGCTACTGATATGGTGATAAAACTAAAATCATTTTTAGACTCAAAAGTTATATCCACCCTGCATAGCTATAAAAAAAACATAAAGAGTTTTGAAAAAAGTGATTTTGTCATAACCGTTTCTGACAAAATTGGAGAAAAACTAAAGACTAAAAAGAGGACAACAATCTATAACGGTATAGATATGCAAGAGATAGACAAAATAGATTTGTACCAAAAATTCAATATACCCAGAGAGAGCTTTACAATATGTGCTATCGGGCGTTTTGTAGAGGCTAAAAGGTTTGATTTACTCATAGATGCTTTTAGACTTTTGAAACCTAAATTTCAGTTAATCTTGATTGGCAATGGAGATAAGAAGATAGAAGAGAGTGCAAAAAAAGAGAGAAATATCACACTGACCGGATATTTGAAACCCAAAGAGACAAAAGAGATACTAAAATCATCAAACCTATCTGTTATAACATCCCAAAAAGAGGGATTTTCTTATGTTTTTGCTGAATCTCTTATACTCAAAACTCCTCTTGTTTCAACTGATGTAGCAGACATAAACAAGTTTATTCCGACAAAATTTATAACAAAATTAGATGCTAAGGATATAGCTGATAAAATAGAGAGTTTTGAAAAAAACTATAAGGAAAATCTAACTCTATATGAAGATGTTTTCAGGGATGCCAGAGTTAAATTTTCCATAGCAAATATGACAAAAAAAGTAGTTGAAATATACAAAAAGGTGTTAGATGAGCTATAAGATTTTAGCACTTGGGGATTGCAATACCCTGGGTGATGTTGAGTTTGAACACAACTCATTTGTGGAGAGATTTGCAAAATTGGCTATGATGGATGCAAAAAACTGTGGCTACACAATGAGTACAACAAGAGAGATGTTGCGATTTTACGATAGATTTTACCATGAAAAACTGGATATTATCTTGATTCAATACGGTCTTGTGGATTCATGGAGAACTTTTAGATATTCACCCTATGTACTCTACTATCCAAATAACTTTTTTCGCAAAATAGCTCGAAAATTTACAAAAAAATATAAAAAAATAGCTCGAAAAACGGGATTAAACAAAAAATTTGGCGAAAAGTTTGTAGTCCCACCCGATGAGTATGAAAAAAATATAGAAACACTCATCAAAAATTCAAAACAACAAAAAATATTTTTGATAGATACTGTCCCAAACAGAGAGCTTTTTAGAAATCCTTTCATAAAACGCTATAATGCCATACTAAATAACCTATGTCAAAGATATGAAAACTGTTACAAGATAGATATATATGATGAATTTGAGAAGAATTTTGATAACTACTATCTTGACGATACACATATAAACGACAAAGGTTATGATATAATCTCAAAAAAAATCTACAAGGTGTATAAAAGTTGTTAAGAGTTTTGCTTATAACGGATAAAAAAGCCGGGCACGAGAGCATATCAAGAGGACTAATTAAAGGTTTAAGGGAGGAGTGGGAGACTGAAACAGTAGAAGTCTATGCAAAAATCAGAGCAAAATTTCTCAAAAAGATAGCTACTATCATGCTAAACCACTTGTCTTTAACCAAAAAAAATATACCTTTACTAACCAAACTATTTTATAAAAATCAAACTTTTGATTTTAACCAAAAGTTTGATTTGGTTGTCTCAACTGGTGGGGATACCTCATTTTTAAATATACTCATGTCTAGCTATTTAAATATACCAAATATATATTGTAGCTCTCTAAGAGGTCTGAAACCAACTCTGTTTACACATACTGTCTCTATCATAAATAACCATATACCAAACGAAATAGTAGTTGATTTTCCTCCTATACATGTAGAGATAAAAGAGAAAGAGTTGAAAGGAAAATATATAGCTATCTTAATAGGCGGAGCTACAAAAAATTATAGATTTAGAGATGATGAGTTTGTAAAACTAGTCAAAAATTCTATCGAATTAGCTAAAAAAATGGGGTATAAAATCCTACTTACAACTTCAAGAAGAACGCCCGTTAAAGTGGAAAAAAAAATAAAAGAGCTATACAAACAAAATAAAAAAACGATACAAAAGTGTGTACTTTATAATGAAAAACCACTGAAGGTAGTAAATTTTTTCTTAAGTAATGCAGATGTAATTTTTTGCACAGAAGAGAGTGGTAGTATGATAACTGAATCAATTTTGGCAAAAAAAAGGCTATATACCATAAAACCCAAACAGACAAACCTAAATAGACTATATAGGCTATTTATAGAAAATATCACACAAAAAGGATACGCACACTCTGTTTTGGTAGATAATATAGAAAAAATAACACTGATGAAAAATTTTCATTATATAGAAGAGAAACCAGACAAAATAATTAGAAACAAAATTAGAAATATAGTGGAATTTAAATTTTTGAAAAAAAGATATATCGCAATAATCGTAACCAACCTCGCAGGTAGCGGTGCAGAAAAAATAGCTCTTATGCAAGCTAAAATGTTTAGAGAAAATGGACACAATGTTGTACTTTTTTTACTAGACAATATCATTGCTTATGATACAGATAATTTTAACTTTCCAATAATAACTTTAACAAATAAAAAGGATAAATATAAGTTCCTGGGAAAAATCGGTGATAAAATATATGCCAATATTTTAAATAAAAAGATGAATGAGTTCGGTACTTTTGATACTGTTATATCCAACCTCCCAAGAGCAGACAGGATAGTCAAACAACTAAATCATCCAAATAAATATTTTGTTATACATATGTCATATAAAGCCGAATTGGAAAAATTTAAAAAAAGAAGGGCAAAAAGAAAATTAAAACTTTATAGATACCTATATACAAATGAAAATATAATCACAGTTGCAAAAGCAATTATAACCGACTTTGATATACTAAATATCAAATACAAAAAAGCAACAACGATCTACAATCCTTTTGATTTTAAAGAAATTAGACAAAAAGGAGATGAAGCGATAGAGTTAAATTACGACTATATCATATTTCCATCAGCCTTCAGAACACAGAAGAGATACGATGTAATGCTAGATGCTGTAAAACTGCTAAAAACAGATATAAAATTACTTATTCTTGCTAAAGTCAATTCTGAACTTACGGAGATGATTAGAAGCAGGGGACTTGAACACAGAGTTAAAATCTTGGGATTTCAACAAAATCCCTATAAATATATTAAAAAAGCAAAACTTCTTGTACTCTCCTCAGATAGAGAGGGACTTCCAACCATCATAATTGAATCACTGATTCTAGGTACTCCTGTCGTCAGTACCGATTGTCCTACTGGTCCAAGAGAGATACTTAGAGATGATTTATCATTTTGGTTGGTACAAATGGAAAATCCAAAAAAATTAGCTGAAAAAATCGACATGGCACTTACAAGAAAGATAAAGGTAAATGATGATATTATTGCAAGATTTCATAAAGATTATATCTATAAGGAATACGAACAACTATGTCTAAAATAAAAATAGCACATATTATCTGTGATCTTTTGCCTGGTGGTGGCCAAAGAAGTACTATTGACTTGATAAAAGCTACAGATGATAGAGTAGAAAATTATCTGATTTTAATAGAAGATAAAAAAACATATACTCCAGATGGTATCAAGATCTTCTCACTGTGTCCAAATAGAAAAAAATATAAAAAACTTGATATCATTGGTGATTGGTTATTATCCAAAAAGTTAGATAATCTTTTAAAAGAGTTGCAAATAGATATAGCCATATCTCATATGGAAGCAACAGCAAAAGTACTAAGATTTATTGATATCAAAAAAGCATACTATATGAGAGTTGATATATCTCATGAGTTGGGTGTATTGAAAGAAAAATCAATTTTTAGATTTTATAAACGAAAACTTTTATATCAAAGTATATTTTCAAATCAAATATTACTTTGTATTTCTGAAGATGCAAAGCAAAACATTGAAAAGATTATCAAAACAAAAGATATCAAAACTATTTATAACCCTTTTAACTTCGATAAAATCACAAAGTTATCAAACCAGCATATTGACTTTGTAGAAGATAATTATATCATACAAATAGGTTCAGGATTTTCAAGAAAACGACAAGATATTTTACTACACGCATTTTCAAAAATATCAAATAAAAAAGTTAAACTTTTATTATTAGGGACATCACCATATCAAGATGCTATTGATTTGATGGAGAAATTACATATAAAAGATAGAGTAATATTTCATCCATTTGTAGAAAACCCATACCCATATATAAAAAAATCAAAACTTTTAGTTATAAGCTCAGAAAGAGAAGGTTTACCTAGAGTTATGGTTGAAGCATTGAGTTTAAATACCCCTGTAGTAAGTACAGATTGTGATACTGGTCCTAGAGAAATAATGACCGAAGAGTTAAAACCATACCTCACTCTGTTAAATAATCCTAATGACTTGGCCAACAAAATTGATTTGGCATTGGAAAACTATCCAAATATAGAAAAAAAATATATAGAAAAATTTAACATAACCTCCATAAGAGACAAATTTCTATTATATATTAAGACACTATTAAAGGACTATACTTGAAAAATTGTATTAAATGTATAAAAAATTATCTTATTTATAAAATCAGAAAAACTACAAATCCAAAAAGAATCACACTAAGTGGTATAAAAATTGATATGTCCATACCAATCTTAAATAAAGATATAAAAAAAATAATATATAATGAAAAATATGAACAAACTGAAATAAAAATATTAAAACAAGTTTTGGAAGATACAGATTTTGTTATGGAAGCAGGTACTGGTATGGGTTTTTTAAGTACATACATCGCAAAAGAGATTGGAGAGGAGAGAATAATCTCTTATGAAGCAAATCCTAATTTGATTAAACATATAAAAAGCTTGGCTAATCTAAACGGTGTGGATTTTAAGCTAAAAAACAAAATCCTAAGCAACAACAACGGAAAAACAAAATTTTTTATACAGGACTATTTTTTATCATCATCAACCAACAACAAAAGAGAATCCAAAAACAGTGTCTATATAGAAAATATAGAAATAAATAAAGAGAAAGATAAATATAGACCAAATTTTTTACTAATAGACATAGAGGGTGCAGAAAAAGAGCTGATATTCGATATACGCAAATGGAATGTTATTGACAAATTACTTATAGAGTTGCATCCCCACATAATTAGTGATGCGGAAATAAC
>CAZKWE010000035.1:0-46183 GCA_964556545.1 uncultured Campylobacteraceae bacterium
GCTTTTTCACTCAAGTCAAATCCGATAGGCTTAATGATATGAAGTTTTGCATTCGTATTTACACAGATTCTTCCTATACTTCCGGTATTTTGAGGTATTTGCGGATGAACAAGCACAATATTGAACATAAACTATAGCACCCTGATAGCTTTTTTTTGTTCAATAAACACATACTGATTTTTTACACCAAAGTTTAAAGAAAATTTTAACACCGATAAATTTGTATCCATATAATCAAAAATATATACAAGTGAAAAGTTACAAGTTAAAACAATTTTTTGGATAAATCTAAGGATATTTTTGGCAATTTTCTCACTGACATTCAAAAGATAGTTTTTCACTTACCGTCCTAAAAAATTATAGTTTTATTCCCGTTTATAAATATTTTATCATCAAATGCCAAAGTCAAAGCATTTGACAAAACAGTTTTTTCAACATTTCTTCCGGCTTTTTGCATATCTTTCCAACTGTAAGTATGATCAACTCTTATGATATCCTGCGATATTATCGGTCCTTCATCAAGGTTGTCATTTACTATATGAGCGGTTGCTCCTATGATTTTTACACCTCTGTTATAAGCCTGTTTATAAGGGTTTGCCCCTATAAAAGCCGGCAAAAACGAGTGGTGTATGTTTATTATTTGGTTTTTGTAGTTACTTACGAACTGAGGAGTCAATATCCTCATATATTTAGCAAGCACTATATAGTCTATATCATATTTTTTTAGAATTTGAAGAATTTTTTCTTCATGTTCTGCTCTGCTTAATTCTTCATGAGAAACATAATAATACGGTATATCAAACCTCGACACAAGCGACTGAAGCACTTCATAGTTTGAGATAACGGCAAGTATATTTGCATTCAACTCATTGCTATAGTGTTTTATCAGTATATCACCTAAAGCATGGGCTTCTTTAGTACACAATATAACGATATTTTTTCTTTTTCTTTTAGAGATATATATATTTGCTTCATCACCAAGCTTTTCTTGAAGCTCATTTTTTATATCTTCTGCTAAAACTTCACCGTTTACTTCGGCTCTAAAAAAAAATCTTCTATTTTCTAAGTCAACAAATTCTCTATTTGTTACAATATTTACACCATTTTTATACAATACTTCCGATACATTGTAAACAAGTCCCTTTTTATCAGGACAATCAACTTTTATAATATAACTGTTATACATATATACCCCAAAAAAATATTAACTTATTACACAAAAATTATTATACAGAAAATCAACTTAAAATTACTCTTTATATTTTTTAACTTGATAAACAAAAATATCAGGATGATGATTGAGACAATTACTTTCAAGTCCGGCTTTTTGACAAAGATGAGAAAAAAACAGATCAAATGAAGGCAATTGTTCCCAAACTTGCGGCAAAAAAGTAGCCTGATATCCATCAAGCTTCAATACAACCCCATCAATACCGGGTCTAATTTTATTTTTTAAATCTTCTATATCGGTGTATCCGAGTTTTTTCGGTTTTGAAAGTATAGAAACTTCAATTTTTATATCATTATATTCAAGTTCACTAAGAGATTGAAATCTAGGATCATGCAGGGCTGCTGCTCTTGCATTGAGTATAATATCCTCATAAATTGGTCTGTAAGCCTCCAAAGAGCCTATACATCCCCTCAATACATCATTCTCTCCTTTTGTAATGGTAACAAAAGATGAACCCCATTCTTTTAACTGCGGATAATCATTTAATAATTTGTCCAAATCCAAATCATACTTTATACCCACTGACTGTGCTATAGCCGCTCTTGCCAATTGAAGATAAATCTTTCCCATATCCATTTTAGACTCCTGCTTTTTTATACTATTATATCAAATATTGGAACATATATTGCTTTTGCTTATCAGTAAAGTAACGATTTTATGAGGATATATTATGCAAAACGGATACTACCAAGCAGTCGGAGGTATGGTAACACAATTTAATAGACTAGATACCATTTCAAATAATTTAGCCAATACAAATACCGCCGGTTTTAAAAGAGAAGATGTTATTGTCGGAGATTTTTTAACCGTTTTAAAACAACAAAGAGATGAATTACCCATAAAAAACAATACCAAAGATGCAGCAAAATTTATAAACAGATCTCTTGACAGGGTTCCTCATATAGTAAGAGATTATATTGATTTTTCATTGGGAGCTATGAGAAAAACAGGCAATCCTTTGGATGTGGCACTCAAAAGAAGTGATAGGTTTTTTTTAGTTAAAACTCCTGATGGTTTAAAACTTACACAAGACGGAGCTTTTGTGTTGAATGAAAAAGGTGAATTAAGTACCAAAGAAGGTTATACGGTACTTGGAGCAAATTATTTTCAAAATCATCAACCTATCGCTATACCGGCAGGAAACAGTGTCACTATAAGCAGTAATGGAAGTATATATGCTAACGGGCAAGAGATAGGAAAATTATATATTGCAAAATTTAATCACAATTTATCAAATTTAAAAAAGTTTGGTGATAACCTTTATGACATAACAAATTTAAACGATATATCTATAAGTGATGACGGAGATTATATAGCTTCAGGTTTTTTACAAATGAGCAATATAAATCCGGTCAAAGAAATGACAGCACTCATAGAAACAAACAGACTGGTTGAAATGTATCAGAAAGTGATGACTTCACAAATGAACGATTTAAACAGTGATGCTATAAATAAATTAGCAAGCACAAAAGCATAGGAGAAACAAATGATAAGAGCATTATATACTGCCGCTACGGGCATGATGGCACAACAAACACAAATAGACACAACTTCAAACAATATTGCAAATGTAAATACTATAGGATATAAAAAACAAAGAGCTGAATTTGCAGATCTTATGTATCAAACTATGGAGTATGCAGGAACGCAGACAAGTCTAAACACTTCTTCGCCTACAGGTATAGAAGTAGGATTGGGCGTCAGACCCACAGCCGTAACAAAAGAATTTACACAGGGAAATTTTAAAGAAACAGGCAATAACTTGGATATGGCAATTACAGGTAATGGTTTTTTTCAAGTTGAACTTCCTGACGGCACTACTGCCTATACCAGAAACGGGGCTTTCAAACTTGATGCAGATGGCAATGTGGTTAATTCAGACGGATACAAGCTAATACCTCAGATAGTTGTTCCCTCCGATACTACTGCTATTTCTATCGGAACTGACGGAACCGTATCGGTTTTGCAGGCCGGTCAAACTCAAATGGCTCAAATAGGGCAAATCCAATTGGCCAATTTTATAAATCCTGCAGGTCTTCATTCATTGGGTAACAATAACTATATCAATACATCAGCTTCCGGTGATGCGATAGTAGGAACTCCGGGACTTAACGGAATAGGTGAGATAAGAGAAGGTTTTGTGGAAATGAGCAATGTCCAACTTGTAGAAGAAATGACTGACCTTATAACCGGGCAAAGAGCATACGAGGCTAATTCAAAAGCTATAACAACATCTGATTCAATGCTGCAAACCGTTAATCAGTTAAAAAGATAATCTTAAATAAAAAAAGGGCATATCAAATGCCCTCTAATTCTTCTCTTTTTTCTTCAACTTCAAGATAAATTTCTAAAAGTTTATCCAATTCTTTTTCATTATTTTGAAGATTTTTATACAATTCTTCAAGCCCTTTTTCTTTATAACATTTTGGATCGCTTAAACACTCATTTATATTTTTAATTTCATTTTCAAGATTTTCTATAAGAATTGGATACTCTTTAAGTATTTTATTTTCTTTATAGCTGAGTTTTTTTTGTATTTTTGGTTTTTTTATAAATTCTTTTTTATTCAAATCTTTCTCAAATTTATCCAATTCTTTTATCTCTTTTTCTATTTCAAGATATTCGCTATACTGTCCGTAACTCTCTTCAACTATGCCGTTACCTTTAAGTATAAACAGCTTTTTTGCAATTTTGTCAACAAAATATCTATCATGGCTGACAAATATCAAAGCCCCCTGAAAACTCTGCAAATACTCTTCTAAGATATTGATTGTAGGAATATCAAGATCATTTGTAGGTTCATCAAGAATCAAACAGTCATACTCTTTTGTAAACAACAGTGCCAAAGCTACTCTGCTCTTTTCACCGCCGCTTAATATACCGATCTTTTTATCAAGATATTCTTTTGGAAACAAAAAGCTTTTCAGATATCCATACACATGCATATTTTTTCCTCTTACATCAACCCTGTCTCCACCGTTTGGACAAAATGTCTCAATAAGAGTTTTTTCATCATCAAGCATAGCCTTATCCTGATCAAAATATCCTACTCTAAAATCTCCTCTTTTTATAGAACCCTCAGTCAATTTCAAATCTCCAAGAAGTAACTTTAAAAATGTTGATTTACCTGTACCGTTTTTACCTACAACTGCAATTTTATCAAGTTGTAAAATACGGGTTGTAAAATCTTTAATAAGCTTTTTTTCTCCAAGAGTTATACTTATATTTTCCAATTCATAAAGCATTTTTTTTCTGTTTTTACTCTCATTTTGATTGAAATTTTTTTGCTCTCTTTGAAGTTGCAACTGCATTTTTCTTATAATTGACGGATTTTTTCTAGCCTGTTCACGAAGTTGTAAAACTCTTTTTTTTCTACCTTCATTTCGTTTTAATCTTGCTTTGACTCCGCGATTTAACCACTCTTCCTCACTCTTTAAAAGTTTCAAAAGATTTTCATGGCTTTTTTTCATAGAGTTCAAAAGCTCTTCTTTTGCCTTAAGATAGTTAGAATATCCACCCTTAAAGCTTCTTATCTTGCATTCATCAATCTCTATAACTTTCGTAGCAAGTGAATCTATAAAATATCTATCATGCGATATAAAAACAAGAGTAAATCTTTCTTTTAAAAGCAAACTTTCCAAAAACTCTACCATATATACATCAAGATGATTTGTAGGTTCATCCAAAAGTAAAATATCCGGCTTTTTTAAAAGCAATGAGGCAAGTGCGACTCTTCTTTGTTCTCCTCCGCTTAATATCCCGACTTGTTTATCTTCATACCTTTTAAGATCAAATTCTTGCAAAACCCTTTCAATTTTATCATCAATACTCCATGCACCGTGCATATCAAGATATAAAGAGAGTTCTTCTTGCTCTTTGAGAAGTTCTTTATTTTCATAATCACTTGAAAGCAATTCGCTTACTTTTTCAAATCTTGCTTTTTTTTCCTTTAACTCTTTCAACTCATTTTCTATGGCATCTTTGACACTTAAATTTTCATTCAATACGGGTTGTTGTTGCAATATGTCAATTTTTACATTGTTACTTATAACTCTTCTTCCGCTATCAGGCTCCAAAGAACCGTTTAAAATATTTAAAAATGTTGATTTTCCACCACCGTTTTGCCCGATAATGGCTACTCTTTCACCTTCATCCAAATGAAAGTCAATTTCACAAAGTATTTTTTGTATTTCATAATTTTTGCTAATTTCAATCAAATCTAAAATTGCCATATTTTATCCATAATTTTTCGCAAATTATAGCAAATTTGTGTATAATACACCTAAAAAATGGAGTGTATATGGACAACATTTGGCAAAATTTTTGGTATAAAAATATTATAAGCGGAATTGTTATAGGATTTGTTTTTTCTTATTTGACATACAAATCAGAAAAAGGCATTGCTTTTAATATAGTAAACTTTATAGTTTTATCGTTACTTGCAACTATATTTTCTATGGGGTGGGATAAACTATTGAACTGGAAAAAAAACAAAAGGAGTTAGAATGAGTATAAAAGATAAATACCCAAAACTTTTTGAAAAAATTGAAGACAAAGAGTTTGTCGAAGATATAAGTGACCTTGTGAATGTTGATATAAACTATGATGACGAAGACAGCGAAGAGGTAGATATCTTTGATCCAGAAGATTATAATTATATAGTTTATATAAATGAACGGGTACAACAAGCCATAGGCAAGGAAAAACTCCTGATTTTAAAACATAAAATCAAAAATTTAAAAGAGATAGAAAATTTTATCGATAGCGAAGATGATCTTTATGGCGTAAAAAGCAGTATGCCGGAAGATGATATCGCAAAAAATATACTTAATATTATAGAAAACGAATTGATCTAATCCATCTCAACAATTTCATTGCTAAGTTCATTTTCTTTTTCTATGTCGGTTTTTGGAAAGTTTTTTTCCAAAATATCTCCGCATTTTTTTACAATTTGTAACAAACCTTCGTCTATTTTGCCATCTTTTGCAAAATAGACGAACTCTTGAACAAGACTTTTCCAAAAACTATCATCAATCTTTTTTTTGATATTTTTATCAGCTATAACTCTGATATATCTCTCTTCTAAACTTACAAATAAAAGTATGGCTTTGTGATTTTTAGTTTTATTGATACCAAGTTTGTAAAACTGATTAAAAGCTCTCTTTTCACATCTGTCTTTTTTTACTTTTTTTGGAATAATTTTATATTTTATATCGCTATATTCAAGCACAAAAGAAACAAATAAAAAAACTGCTATGGATAAAGCAATAAGATTTGTCTGTGTTAAAGAAATTTTGGAAGCTTTTATGGCAAAAGGAGTTAACAGTGCAATAAAAAATGAAAAAACAAATATAGAATATCTGTATCTGTCGCAACTGTGGGCTACTACTACTCTAACTTCCGCATCACTTGTTGATTCAATTTTATCTATCAATTTTTTTATATTTTTCTTTGTATCAAAATTTATACTTTTCACCTTAAAATCTCCTTTTTTACCAACTCCCACTCGCTCCGCCTCCTCCAAAACTTCCGCCTCCGCCACTAAAACCACCGTCAAAACCTCCGAAATCATTTCCGTTATTGGTAAAAAAATCATCTTCTGTGCCTACAAATGTTGATGAGGAGTTTACATTGTTGCTAAATGCATTTGAAATAAAAAACAGTATAAATGCCAAAATAAATATCATTATGCCGATTATCAAAGAAGTTGTAAATGCATAGGCAAAAAAACCGATAAAACTGCTTGGTATAATCTTTGAAACTATCTTTTTATACCTGTTTGAAAAGATGGATTGTACAAATACCGTAAAAAAGATAAATACAAAAAATATAAGAGGTGCAAAATTATCTTTTTTTAATTTTTTTGAATTTTTTTTATATGTTCCTTTCAAAACCGACAGTATGGCTTTGGTGCCATTTATAACTCCACCATCATAATCACCTTTTTTAAAAAAAGGCAATATATCAGAGTTTATAATCACGGAACTCATAGCATCAGTCAATTTTCCTTCAAGCCCGTATCCAACCTCAATACGAACTTTTCTCTCATTTGGGGCAACTATAAGCAAAACACCGTTATTTAATTTTTTTTCTCCTATACCCCAATACCTTCCAAGTTGATAGCCATACTCCGCTATATCACTTCCCTGAAGAGATTTTAAAGTAACAATTACAATTTGATTGGTTGAATTGTTTTCAGCACTTTTTAAAAGTCTTTCCAATCTTATTTTGGTCTTTTTAGACAAAATACCGGCTTCATCTACAACCCTGCCGGATAATTTTGGAAAAGTCAAAGAACCGAATGCAAAAAGAACAAAGCACAAAAATATTATTATTTTTTTCATCAATCAAAATTGACCTGTGGAACTTTGGATTCTTTTTTTGTTATGGAAAAAGTTTGTTTTAGCTTTGCATCGGGATATAAAAGATGAGCTATCCATTTGTTTGGTATCGTTCTAAGCTCCAAATTATACTTTTTTACCGCCTGTATATAATCTCTTCTTGCAACAGCTATCCTGTTTTCCGTTCCTTCAAGCTGTGACTGCAAAGCCAAAAAGTTTTTATCCGCTTTCAAATCAGGATATCTTTCGCTGACAGCCAAAAGTCTTGAGAGAGCATTTCCAAGCCTACCTTGAGCTTCTTGAAATTTTTTAAATGCAACCGGATTGGTCAATATATCTTTAGGAATTGTCATATTTGATACTTTGCTTCTTGCTTTCGTAACTTCCGTCAAAACATCTTTTTCATGTTTGGCATACCCTTTTACCGTAGCTATAAGATTAGGTATCAAATCTGCTCTTCTTTTGTATTGATTTTCTACCTGTGCCCAAGCAGCCTTTACCTCTTCATCATATGTCGGTACATTATTGATTATACAGCCACTAAAAGATATCCCTATCAATAACAACAACAAAACATTAAATATCTTTTTCATAAAATCTCCTCATAATATTGTAACGATTTTATCCATTATTCTATAAAATATGTATTAAATAATTATTGTTTTTCAAAATCATAAATTGTATTGTGATAATAAATGATATATTTGTATAACAATAATGAGATATATTGTTAAAAAAACAGAAGAGTTTTTATATTGTTATAATATCTACCAATTCTCCGCTCTCAAGACTTCCTTTCGCGGCATCAACAATTGCCAAGGCATCACTTTTTGCCATAGATAAAAAATTTGATGTTTGTTGAGAAAAACTGTTTTTGATAAAAATTTGCCCATCTTTGAATTCTGTATTTACTCTTACAAAATCAACCCTTCCCTCTTTGGAACGAATTTTTTGTGTTGTCGTAGCTTTTAGTATTTTATTTTGATACTCTTTATAACCTGCCATTTTTTTAATAAACGGATAAATAAAATCATAAAAATTGACAAATAGTGCCGACGGGTACCCCGGCAATCCAAAAAATAATTTTTCTTTTTTTGTTGCAAATATCAAAGGTCTTCCCGGACGAATATCAGTCATAATAAATTTGGTATCAAGATTTAAGTGCATAGCTATGTCTTTGATAAAATCATATTTTCCTTTGCTGGCTCCGCCACTGCTAAGCAATATATCATTATCATTTAAAGCTCTATCAAATAAGCCAATCATTTTGTTTAAATCATCATCAACTTTTCCATAATATGTAATATCGGCTATATCCTTTAAAAGACCTTGCAAAATATAATAATTTGTATTTTTAACTCCGGCTTTGTCACTCTCTTCAAAAGGCTCTTTTATTTCATTGCCGGTTACTATAATGCCTATTTTGGGTTTTTGATAAACTTTTATTTGATAGTATCCCATATTGGCTAAAAGTGCCACTTTTTTGCTGTCAAGCACTTCTCCTTTTTGCAAGATAATATTATCTTTTGTAATCTCTTCACCGGTCAAATTTATCAAATCACCTTTTTTAACAGGTTTTTTTATAGTAATTTCATTTACATTTTTTTCCACATCTTCAATTCTGACAACAGCATTGGCTCCTTTTGGCAAAACTCCGCCGGTCATAATAAAAACAGCCCCGCTTGCAAGTTCTTTCTGGGGCATACCAGCAGGAGCTTCATCCGTAATTTTCAAAGTTGAGGGGAAAGTTAATTGATCAACATTTATGGCATAACCGTCAACTGCACTTTTATCACATTCGGGTATATTAAATTTTGCTTTTATATCTTCAAACAAAACCCTGCCATAAGATTCATTTAGTGTTATTGTTTCAAAATGCTTATATTTGATCTCTTTGTCTATAATATTTTTGGCTTCATATCTTGTTTTTTTCACTGAATTTCTCCATTAACGGCTTCCAAAAGTCCTCCATGAGCTCTTTTTATCACTTCCTCTTTGGTAATTTTTTCTCCTATTAAAAATCTTGGAAGCCATATATCAAATGCGGTTCTTTTAAAAAATAAAGCTGCTGCAGGAACTGCTGCAACAGGAGTATCATTAATCCATCCCATTGTCAGCATATTTCCCGGCTGAATTGGATTGCCTCTTATAAAATCTTCAACACCGGCTTCTTTGACTGCTTTATAAGTAACATCATCAGGATCTACGGAAGTTCCTCCCGTTAAAATAACCAAATCATATTTTTTACTGTATTGTATGATTTTTTCTCGTATTTGATCCCGGTCATCAGGCAAGATAATTTTTTCTTCAATTTCACACAAAAACTCTTTTAATTTAGGTCTTAATCTTTCTTCAAATTTATCTTTAATTCTGCCTTTAAAAACCTCATTGCCTGTTATTATAAGCCCTGCTTTTTTTAAAGTAAACGGTATCACTTTTAAAATACCGCCTTTTGCTATCTGCACAGCTTTTTCAATATCTTTTTTGGGTGCTACAAGCGATATAATTCTAACTGCACCTATCTTGTTGCCTTTTTTTACGATTGAATTATTGTATATCGTAGGACAACTTGGTTCACCGACGGAATTAAATCTGTTTAACTTTTCCACATCAATTTTGCAAACTCCGAAAACATTGGAGTAAATTGTAATTTTTCCCTCTTTTGGCTCTTTGGAAAGATAAGTATTTTCTCCTGCAATTACATTTGACAAAGTTATTGCGGCATCATTTTCATGAATTTCATCATCTCCTATTGTAAAAACATAGATATGATCTTTTCCTACGCTTTTTAAAACTTCCACATCCTCTTTTTGTATAATGTGACCTTTTTTAAAAATTCTGCCTTTAAATTTATCTTTGTCAACTTTTGTGATATCATGAAGCAAAGCTCTGCCAATGGCATCTTCAACTTTGATAATTCTTGCCATTTTTATACCTTTGATAAAATTTCATTTGTTATCTGTTTCAAATCCTTATTTTCTACAGTTATAGTTATATCTGATAATTTTTCATACTCTTTTACTCTTTGCTTGTATAACTCTTTTGCTTTTTTCAAATCCTTAAACAGCGGTCTTTTGGATAATTTTTTTACAGCATTCGGATGATTTTGCAATCTTTGTAAAATTGCTTCAAAAGAAGATTTCAAGTACACAATTTTGCCTATTTTTTTTATATTTTTTTGCTTATAAAAACCACCGCCTGTTGAAATGATACTATTTTTGACATTTTTTTGAAGCCATAAAGCACACTTTTTTTCAAGCTTTCTAAAATGCTCTTCTCCCTCTTTGGCAAATATATCTTTTATTTTTCTATTTTCCAAACTCTCTATAAGATCATCAGTATCTATGGCAAAAAGATTGCTCTCTTTGGCAAGAGCTCTTGCAACAGTTCCCTTGCCAACTCCCATAAAACCTACAAGAATGATATTTTTCATTTTAATTTCTTATTTTTAGCTAATCTCTGTTTTTACTATATCATCAAAATGATCTATAAGTATCTTTTTTACTTTTTCCTGCCAAAGTTCGCCAAAAAGCTCTTTTTCCTCTTCAGTGGCAATTCCCTGAATAGCTTTTTGCATCAAAGGCTGCATTCTTGGATCGCCGGAAACTCTGCTTGGATCATAATAAACATTCACACTTTTGCCGGTATCAAGTCTGGTAAATCTGATAGAAGAGTTTATAGGAGCATTAAAAAACATCAATGAATGTCTGGCAAATTTTCCTCCGAGTCCTTTAAAACCGCTTTTGTCGGTAGCTCCCGTTATATTGGTAACAACATTTGCTATCACTCCTGCAACTCCGTCTTGCAAATCCTCTTTGAATTCCACTTTTATTTCGCCTCTAACCGGCAATGAATCAGGATATAAAGCTTTTAGAGCATGATAAGTCATCATATAAGCTCCTGCAACAGTCGGGCAACTATGTCCGGCTGCTTTTACTATCTGTATATAGTTATATATTATTTTGCCATTTTTAAAGGTCCCTAACAATTCTGCCAACGGATCGTAAGTAACAATACTTGGTATCTTTTTAAAAAATTCAGGAAAATCACTCATTACATTGCCCCCAATGCTTTTTTTACTTCATCACTTGCCATAGTTATATTCCAAGCCGGTTCCCAAACAATTTCCACTTCGCACTCCTTGACACCGTCAAGTTTTTCAACCGCTTCTTTTGTCCACTGTTTCATCATTTCATGTAAAGGACAACCTCTTGTTGAGAGTGTCATGGTAACCTTTACTTTATCACCATCAATATCTACACCATAAATCAAACCCAAAGAGAAGATATCAAAACCTACTTCCGGGTCAACTACAGTTTTAATTGCATCTTCAACCTGTTCTTTTGTAACTGCCATTTTAATCCTTTAAATCTTTTAATATATCCAAACCATATACCAAAGTATAGTATATATTGTAAATAACCAACAATGTAGAAAAAGCCATGATAACAGCTCCTACAATAAACAAAAAACCCATCTTAAATCCTATAGCCGTACTGCACACCAAAACTCCAAGAGTTGTTATATAAAATTGCATATCCGCAATATTTTCTTTAACCATTTCATTTAGCATTGGAACTTTTATCTTTCCCACAAGAGGGGAATATCTTTGATACCATACCAAAAAAGGTAATATTTTATAAATATGTCCCACTATAAAATAAACAAAAAATCCGAAAAACAGTATAAAACCAAAAAGTATATATAAAATTTGAGAATTTAATACTATTGCTATCACAAGTACAATCAAAGAAAGTATCAAGGATACAAATGAGGCTATCATATTTTTTGCCCAAAAATCATTTTGCTTTCTAATTCTTCCTTTAAAAATTATATACATTTGATAAAGTGCCAAAAGTATGGATATTGCAATCAAAACTACCGCAATATAACTCATATTTTCTGATTTGGCAAATATGGAAACAATATACAAAATCAAACCGCATATAACCGTATAAAATGCTATATTTATCGGCTTTTCATCAAAACCGTGAGAAAGAGAAAACATAGGCAAAAGTATCATGCCTATACCCATGATAGTCATAAGTATATATCCCACGATTGTAGCTGATATATGCAATGTGACAAGTCTTATCAAATCAGCTCCGAAACCGTAAACGATATCAAAAGCCATATAAAATCCTACACTAACACCTATAAGCAAAAAAATATTTGATGCAAGAATATACTTTGCCGTTATACTCCATAATTCTATTTTCATATAAGTTAAAAATATGTTTGCAATAAATATAAGCATTGAAATATACATAAGCATTGCACCATAAGGAAGCATTTGTGAATATCTCGGGATTAGCAATGAAAGTGAAAAAATAATAACACCAAGAGTAAACAGATAAAACTGCACATATGCAAAATCCTTTGAAAACACGGGAATTTCAAGAACAACAGGTACAAGTTGATACATTGCTCCAAATATAGTCATCATAATAAATCCCAAAAGATACAAGTGCATTAAACTTGCAATTTGAGGAGATAAAAAATATGAACCAAATTCATGTGAATAAAACGGTAACATAAATGATGCTATAATATAAAAAATAGACCCCGCTATAAAGTAATGTGCCACAAGCTTAAAAGGTGGCGCCATCTGTGTTGCTAACTGTTTTGCCATTTTTTATCCGTGACAGTTGGTATCGTTATAATCTGTTTCTTTTACAGGATTTGCTTTTTTTGTAAATATCAAATGTGTAACACCGTCTATCTCTTTATCAATATAATCATACTCGCCTTCAATTTTAGGCAAGAATCCCATAGGTTTTTTATGATTTATCATATGCACTTTCGTATTTGGACTTTTTATCTGTTTTAAAGCAAGCATTCCGTTTACCATAGGCTCTGGTGGTCCGCATCTGCTTGTATCAAACTCTATATAGGTAGTATCTCCTACTTTATACTTGTAAAATGGTACTGTTTGCCCTTCTACCTTTAACTCTTCCGCATCATCCGGTCTTTTTATATCAAAATCAGACATAATTACTCCTTTTTAATTTTTATGAAATTATATCACAAAAAATTTTAAATGCATTGATTCAAATCAAGCTTCTTATTTTTATTGCATACCATAGAATTCCAAGATTTAGAGTAAAAATTGCAAATGAAGTTGCTCTTGAAATTAATTTCTCTTTTAAAGATCTTTCTCTGCCATGAGCCTTTAATGATATGAACATATGTATAATAGTAGAAATAGTAATAAGCACTACCAAAGTTATCTTTATGTAAAAGTATTTCGCCAATACCATATCCGGATGTATCATAACCTCTCCTATGCTTAATGCATAGATAAAATATCCTCCTGTAATCAAAAGGATGGTTAGCACTATCATTTCAAAATATCCGTAAAAAGGGCCTATATGATAATAAACAGTAGTTTGAACCTCTTTGTCGCGAAAGTAAAGTCCCATTCCAAAAAGTAAAATAGAACCTCCTATCCAGGCTGCTGCAGCTAAAATATGAGTAAAAAGCATAATATTAAAAAACAATCTCTCTCCCTTAAGATTTTAACCTCAATTTTATATTGTAAATCATACATTATATATCAAATAAAATTTTGGTTTAAAATATTTGGGTATTATACTCAATTTTTGTTTATTTTATCTTTTTGTTATTGCTCTAATAAATAGATAAAAGAGTTTTGAAAAATAGTAGGAAATTTTTAGACAAACAAGCCGGATATAAAAAGGTATGGCGATAAGCCGGGTTTTGTCGTTGGATGGTTATTCATCTAAACTACCATTTTACAATGGAGCTTTAGCGAAGAGTACATATGCTCTTTTGGGCATATATAGGACTTACCACCTCTTCTTGCTGCGGATTGGGTTTACATAGCACTCCGGGTTACCCCGGAGTCTGGTGGTCTCTTACACCGCCGTTTCACCCTTGCCGATACAATCGGCGGTTTGCTTTCTGTTGCACTATCCCTGGGATTACTCCCGTCGTATGTTATACGAAATCCTGTCCTATAGCAGCCCGGACTTTCCTCCTGTATATAAATATTTTATATACAAGCAACCATCTGCCATACCTTATAATTATATTATACCATAATTAGGTACCTAATCAAAAGTATGTTTTATCTATTTTTTGCAAAATAGCTGACGACTCCGTCAGCTATTCCTTTTGCAAGTAAATTTTCATAATATGGATTAAAAAGTCTTTTTGCCTCAGTAGGATTTGTAATATAACCGGTCTCAACAAGAACTGCCGGCATTTGAGCACCCACAAGTACCCAAAAAGGAGCTTTTCTGACACCTCCGTCAATAATTCTATATTTTTTTCTTATATTTTTTAAAATACCTCTTTGTATATCAATAGCTAATTTATTGGATGAAACTATTTTTTCTCTATTTAAAAAATTTAAAAATACCTGTTTTGAATAATAATCCATATTGCTTAAATCCACACTGTTTTCTATGGCGGAAACTCTCTTTGCTCTTGCACTTCTGGCAGGAGATAAAAAGTATGTCTCAACACCCTTGCTGGTTAAGTATTGACTCTTTTTTGGGGCGGCATTTGCATGAATTGAGATAAATAAATCAGCTTTTTTTAAATTGGCAAAATGTGTTCTATCTCTTAATTTTATAAAAATATCTTTACTTCTTGTATAATAAACTTTGTAACCGTACTGTTTTAAATAACGGCCGAGTTTTAAAGCTATCTTTAATACGGCATTTTTTTCTCTTAATCTTTTATATCCTATGGCTCCGGTATCTTTTCCTCCATGACCGGGATCAATGATGATAATTTTTTGTTTGGCAATAGAAGAGAAATACTTATTTGTATAATTATTCTTAAGAGAAGATTTGTAAAGTGTTTTTTTGGAAATACTGTAATCTTTTGAATCAACTTTGATAATTATTTTGTTATTTTCTATACTAAATATTGAATTTACAGGTTTATTTGATTCTAAAACTATCCTTACGGTATTACTGTTATACTGTGAAATTCTTATGTTTTTTATATTTTTTACAGCAATCTTTTTAACTCTAAAATGTAATTTTGCATTGATATCAAAAATATCTCTATATCTGTTTTTTTGATTTAATTCATAAAATTTTATATCTGATTTATCTATTTTTTTATTTAAAGTCAAAATCACTTTATCTTTAAAAGATGCTATGGATTTAACATAAGAAAGTTTATTTTTATTATATTTTTTATTGTTTTTTGATATTTTATTTTTTTGTAAAAGATTAAGTTCCTCAAGATAGTGCTTATATGGAAGTTTCAGTATTTTTGAGCATTTTATCAATCCTTGTATTGCGGATACTTGAGCTTCCTTGTCATCATTTATGATAGCTTTGATATATCGGCTTTTTAAATCATGATATATTTTGATAATATTACTTTTTTCGGCACTCTTTAGCTTCGATGATATTTGCAAAATTGAATTGTTTAATTGTGATGCATTTAGCTGTACTGTACAAATTAACAGTAAAGCATATAATAAAAATTTAACTTTCTTCCCCATTTATCAATTTATACATCAATTCTTTTACTGTTATAATTTCATTAAGTCTATATCCGTTACTACCGGTAAAAAACAGTCCGTTATCTTTATCTCCCATAATGGCATCAGAAAGTCTATCAGCTATACAGTATCCTACGGCTTTTGCTTCAACTCCTCTGTGACATGGAGCCACGCAATTGCTTATACATTTTATTTTCGGAGCACTACCCTCCTCTATCTTTTTAAAAAGATTTGTTTCCACTCCTCTTGCAGGATAACCCACAGGTGATTTGAAAAGTTTTATATCATCTTTGGAGGCAGATAAAAGTATTTCTTTAAAATTTTTATGTGCATCACACTCTTTGGTCCCTATAAACCTTGTACCTATTTGAACTCCACTGCATCCTAAAGATAAAAATCTATCTATATCGTTTTTATCCCAAATTCCTCCGGCTGCTATCAAAGGAAAATTTCCCCATTTTTTTATCTCTTCAAGTATAGGAGCTATAAGATTTTCCAATTTGTATGCTTCATCAAAACACTGCTCATAAGTAAAACCTTGATGTCCTCCGCTTAAAGGACCTTCAACTATAACAGCATCAGGGACTTTGTCATATCTTTGTGTCCATCTTTTACATATAATTTTAAGTGCTTTTGCCGAAGAAACTATAGGTACAAGTGCAACATCAGGATAATTTTTGGTAAATTCAGGCATATTTGTAGGAAGTCCGGCTCCTGTTATGATAATATCCGCCCCTGCTTCACAAGAATCTTCCACAACTCTTCCATAATCATTTATGGCATATAAAACATTGCAGGCAAGGGGTTTGTTACCGCAAATCTTTCTTGCATTTTTAAATATCTGCTTTAATGCTTCTTTAGAATAAAAATTTGCCGTCTCATAAGGTCTGTTATTTATCTGCTTATGTATAAATTTTTTATTTTTATAATACCCCGTTCCAACAGAACTAATAACCCCAAGACCATCTTCTTTGCTTACATTTCCCGCAAGCTTGTCCCAGCTTATTCCAACTCCCATTCCACCTTGAACAATAGGAAATTTAACTTTGTGTTTACCTATTTTTAAGCTTTTATATGACATTACACAACCTTTACTTTAGCAAATTTTCTTTTTCCGATCTGCAAAATATATTCACCTTTTTCCAGTTGCAATTGATCATCTTGATATTTTTGTCCATCAATTTTTAAAGCTCCTTGTTTGATATCTCTTCTTGCCTGTGAAGTTGAATTTTCAAGTTTTGTTTCCACCAAAGCTTTTGCTATCCACACAGGAGCGTCCAAAGCAAACTCCGCCAAGTCTGAAGGCATCTCTTTTTTTGAGTGAACTTTTTCAAACTCTGCTTTTGCACTATAAGCTTTTTCTTTATTGTGATATCTTGTGATAATTTCAATTGCCAGCATCTCTTTTGCAACTTTAGGATGCAAAGATCCATTTTGCACACTTTTGTTTAACTCATCTATTTCTTCAAGAGTTTTATTGCTTAATACTTCATAATATTTCCACATCAACTCATCACTTATACTCATAAGTTTACCAAACATATCATCCGGACTTTCGGTAATACCTATATAATTTCCAAGTGATTTACTCATTTTGTTAACTCCGTCAAGTCCTTCAAGAAGAGGCATGGTTATAACAGCCTGCTCTTTTCCTACATTATAGGCTCTTTGAAGATGTCTTCCCATCAAAAGGTTAAATGTTTGATCTGTTCCTCCAAGTTCTATATCGCTTTTTAATGCAACAGAATCGTACCCTTGAAGCAAAGGATATAAAAATTCACTTATACTTATAGGAGTATTTGATTTGAATCTTTTTTCAAAATCTTCTCTTTCAAGCATTCTTGCTACATTAAAAGTAGTTGTAAGTTCAACAAGACCTATACTTCCCATTTCATTAAACCATGTTGAATTAAATACTATATCGGTTTTTTCGGGATCCAATATCTTAAAAACCTGCTCTTCATAAGTTTTTGCATTTTTTAAAACAGTTTCTCTATCAAGCTTTTTTCTGGTTTCATTTTTTCCCGTAGGGTCACCGATCATTCCTGTAAAGTCTCCTATGACAAACTGGACTTTTGCTCCATATTTCTGCATTAAAGCCATCTTTTGAATAAGTACCGTATGACCAAGATGAAGATCAGGTGCAGTAGGATCAAATCCGGCTTTTATATAATAATTTTCACCATTTTCATAATAATTTTCCAAAAGCTTGAGTATCCTCTCCTCGTCTATTATTTCGCTTACACCTCTTTTTATCTCTTTTAAAGCTTTTTGTACCATTATCTTACCTTCTCTAAATTGTTTACATTTATTAATTCTATAGTTTTGTATTTATCTTTTAACTGTTTTGTTATTTTATCATAATTAGAACTTGGAATCTCAACAATCAGCTCAAAATAATCAGCCAATTGCTCTTCATCATTGCCAAGTTCTATACTGATAACATTTATACCAATTTTAGCCAAAAATGTCAAAAATACCGCTAAAGAACCTCTTCTATTCTCCAGAGTTACTATAATTTTTGTTCTATTAGGAAGATCTCTTGACCATTTTACAAATACCATCGGTTCTTTGTTTTCTATTTGCTTTATGGCTTTTTCGCATAACTTATGATGAATTGTAACATTTGATCCTTTTTTGAAAGCTACAATATCATCTCCGATTTTTGGATGGCAGCAGTAGTCAAAAAGTACATTTGATATAGAAAAATCTGCATAAAATACCAAATGATCAAATTTTTGTTTTTTTATTTTATGTTTACCTATTTTTAATATCGGAAAAAATATCTTATCATTTTTAGAATACTTATTTAAAACCGAAACAATATCTTTTAAAAATTGTGAATCAACTGCAACTTTATCTATCTTTTTATAAAACTTCTCTTTTCTAAGCCATGCTAAAAGTCTTCCTTCTCTTACATGAAAGATTGTACTAAGTACATTTAATGCAACTTTTTGATTTATCTCTCTGGTTTTTTGTCTGCAACTAAGACTTATTGCATTTCTTGCTTTTGAAGTTTTTAGCGAATTTATCCAGCTGCACCTGTATATAGGTTTTTCTGATGTTACAACATTGACAATATCACCATTTTTTAACTTGGTCAAAAGAGGAACTTTTTGTTTGTTTACATATATCTCTTTTGCATGATTTCCAACTTCAGTATGAACAATATATGCAAAATCCAATGCTGTTGTACCTTTTGGAAGAGTAAAAATATCTCCTCTTGGAGAAAATACCGATATATCTTCGCTGTATAAATCATTTGTTGCATACTCATAAAACTCCTGGATATCCTCATTTTGGTGATGACTTTCTTGCAATTCCTGAAGCCATTCAAGTTTAGGGCTAAGACCGCTCTCTTTATACTTCCAATGAGCTGCCAGACCATACTCGGCAGACTTATGCATATCATATGTTCTAACCTGTGCTTCTATAATAGACTTGTCATCAAAAACGGTCGTATGTATGGTTTGATACCCATTTTCTTTTGGTACGGCTATATAATCTTTAAATCTTGATATAAGCGGACTGAAGTTTAAATGTATTATTCCTAAAACTCTATAACACTCAAGTTCTTTATCCACTATAACTCTTATAGCCAAAAGATCTAAGACTTCTTCAATCGTTATGCCTTTTCTTTGCATTTTAAGATAAATCGAATAATGGTGTTTGATTCTTTTTTCTATTTTGAAACTACCATCAATAAAACCGTTATTTATAAGAAGACTGTGTACTTTGGATATAAAATGATTTAGCTTTAGCTGAAGCTGTTGGGAATGCTCTTTTAGATAAGTATCTATTTTTTCATACTCTTTTGGCATCACAATAGAAAATGATATATCTTCCAAAACATTTTTAATAGTTGAAATACCAAGTCTGTGGGCAATAGGAGCATAAACTACAAGTGTCTCTTCTGCTATTCTTTTTTGTTTTTGCGGTCTTAATGCCTCAATTGTCAAAATATTGTGCAGCCTGTCACAAAGTTTGATAACCAGAACTCTGACATCTTCAATGGAAGCTACAAGCATTTTTCTGAAAGACAAGGCGGAATTTGCAAGCTTTACTCCAAGGTTGGACGGTGCTAAATTCTCATCTCTTATCTCTACAATTTTCGTCAAACCCTCTACCAAATTTGCAACCGAAGCGGAAAATTCATCTTTTATTTGTTCTATAGTACACTCCGTATCTTCCACCACATCATGCAAAAGTGCAGCAATAATCATCTCTTTATCCCCGCCGTAATTGGCAACGATATAAGCTACAAGAATCGGATGTACCGCATACTCTTCGCCGCTTTTTCTATACTGTCCCTCATGGTAAAATATACAAAAATTTAAAGCTTTTTCTATACTCTCATCGAATTCTATCTTATAATACAGGAGCTTTTTTGCCTGCTCTATACTCTTGCAGGATTTAACTTCATTTATTAAATTAGTCAATACAGTTTACTTTTTAGCAGTAATCTCTGTCAAATCAAGTTTATTTTGGGCAATTTCCATAAGAGCAATATCAGTAAATTTATACTTTTTCTTATCAATATCTATTACAGGATCAGCCCCGGCACTTAACTGTTCTACTCTTTTTGATACTGCAATTGATAAAAGATATCTATCGTCTTTCATATTTTTTAAAGCTTGTGCTGTTATTTTTTCAAGTCTCATTTTTTCCCTTTTTTATTTATTATTTAACTATTGAGCAACCTGAAAGGTCACCGTTTTTTATTATATTTAAAAGATTTCCCTCTTTAAACATGTTACATACCACGATAGGAAGAGAATTGTCTTTAGCCAATGCTATAGATGTATCATCCATTACTTTTATATTGTCTTTTAAAGCATCATCATAACTTAATGTATCGAGTTTGACGGCATTACTGAATTTGTTAGGGTCTTTATCGTACACTCCGTCAACTTTTGTTGCTTTTATAATCATAGAAGCTTTTATCTCTATGGCTCTAAGAGTTGCGGCTGTATCGGTAGTAAAGAAAGGGTTGCCCGTTCCTGCCGCAAATATCACAATTCTTCCTTTTTCAAGATGTCTATTGGCTTTTCTAACTATAAAAGTTTCACAAATCTGTTCCATTTTTATTGCACTTTGAACTCTGACTTGAAGCCCCATATACTCCAAAGCTTCCTGCATTGCAACTGCATTTATAACAGTCGCCAGCATACCCATATAATCTCCGCTTGTTCTTTGTATAATACCGTCTTTGGCAGCACTTACACCCCGTATAAAATTTCCTCCGCCGATAACTATACCTACTTCAATATTATGTTGCACGAGCTCTTTTATCTCTTTGGCTATAAACTTAAGTATAGAAGTATCTATACCAAAACCATTTTCTGCTGCAAGTGCTTCACCTGAAAACTTGACCAATACTCTATTGTGTTGCATATCCTAAACTCCTATTAAGGTTATAATTTTACTAAAAAATTATTTAAAATCTAATCAAACTAAGAGGATTTATATGAGCATTTCTTTGCGTAACCTCAAAAATCAACTCATTGTTTACCCTACCGATAACATACCCCTTTCTTATTTTGATACCTTTTTTGATTGTCGGGGCAATTTTTGACAAATGTGCATAGATAGTATGAATACCGTTTGCATTTTCAACTATAACTACATTATCAAGCATCGGAGTTGATTTTGCAAAAACAACTTTTCCGTTTAAAACATTTTTAACTTTTGCATTTTTTATCCTTGATTTAAGTGTTACAGACTCATTAAAAATCTTTATTTTATAAATAGGATCAAAATATTCTCCAAATTTTCTTTTTACATAAAAACTTTTAAGTGGTGCTATTGTTTTTGCACCTTTGTATCTAATAGTTTTTGTTTTTTGATATGAATTACCTACTTTTCTTACTTTTTGATTATTGACATTTGTTGCTTTTGCTTTTCTATAAGAAATTTTTCTTTTTTTTGCCTGTAGTTTTAATATATTCAATCTGTTTAGTGTCTGTTTTATAGCATTTTGTTCATTAAAAATTTTATTTAACTTTTTGTCATATGCTATTTTTTGATATTTTAAATATTTTATACTTTTAATTCTTTTTACTTTCATGCTTGAGAGTAATTTTTTCTTTTTCTGCATTGAATTTATGTATTTTTTTAATTCTTTGATTTTTGCCGAAATATCATCTATCTTTTTGTTTGCTACAATATATCTCTCTTTGATACTGTCAAATTTATTTTGCAATATATAACTAAAAGTTTTTATACTCTCTTCATTTATAATCCTATCTATACTGTCAATTTCATCTTGTCTTTGAACAATACTGAGTGACAACTCTTTGGATATAATATCTATAATCTCTTTTTGTGTTTTTGTTTTAGTTTTATTTAAGGATATAATATCTTGTTGTAATTCTTGCAACTCTTTTAATTTTATATTATACATATCTTTTTGCTTGGAAAGAAAATCATTGATTTGTTTTATATTTTTTTCTATACTGGCAATTTCTCTCTTTTTTTTATCAATACTCAAAGCTATATCTTCAAGCTTATCCTTTATCCTGGTAGCCTTGTATTTTTTTACTTTTAAAATTTTTCTATTTTTTTTGATGGAATTGTCCAAGTTTGCAAAAAGCAAAAAAGGTATAAACACAATAACAAATAATATTTTTAACAAGTTCATTCTTCTTTATTTAATTGTAAAATTGCAAATGTAACGGAAACAATAGATACCAATATGCTTATACCAAGCAAAATAGCACTATCTCTCAAAAAGTCAAATTTTGGAAACTCAACCCCCATATTTAAAATATAAGAAAGAAAAGAGGAATCATAAGACAGATAAACAAACAAAGACGAAACAACCAATGAACTTATAATGGCATCAACTATAACCACTCTATAGAGCATGGCACTTTTCATCCAAAAAGGTGCACCCAGTATTGTCATAATTTCAAATCTTTGCCTGTGTTCATATATCCATACTTCAGCTTGCTTTATGATTAAAAGCAACACTATTATCATAACCAAAACCGTAAAATACAACAACATACTTTTATCAAACAATAAAAAATTATAAAATTTACTATAACTCTTTTTAAAAGTTGCCACTCTTTCGACACCGGCATATTTTAAAAGCTTGCTTTTAATATTTTGCAACTCTTCTTGTGAAGGCAAATGGTTTAACTTAATAGAATAAAAAAGAGGTAAAGAATTTTTTAGTTTCTGAAGATTTTTTTTCCCTATATTGTTTTTAAGGTTTTCAATCAAACTATCGGTATTTATTATTTTTAATGATACAAAATATTTTATATCATTTTTTATATTTTGTTTATCAAGAGGCACTTTTGAAACAACAACTATAGAATATTCATCACTTAATTTTTTTTCATAATTATCTATCATGCCTTTTAAAACAAAAAAACTTTCTATTGACAAAAGCAACAAAAACAGAGGTAAAATGATGGATATATGGTATTTAACAAACTTCATCCATGCCTCCGTTTTCAATGATAAAATGCCTGTAATTTACCCTTAAAAGTGATGGTATCCTGTGAGTAACCGTGACTATGGTGGTTCCTAGTTGTTCATTGGCACCTTTTAGCAAATCCCATATAACTCCGCTTGAATAATCATCAAGATTACCTGTTGGTTCATCTGCCAATATCAAAACGGGATTGTGCGCCAACGCTCTTGCCACTGCTGCTCTTTGCTGTTCGCCACCGCTTAATTCAGGCGGATATTTATCTGCTTTATGCAAAAGCTTTACATGTTTTAGCAGTTTATGGGCTTGAGATAAACATACCTCTTTTGAAAAACCGGCTATAAAAAGAGGAAGCATAACATTTTTTTCTATTGTCCAATTGTCTATTAATTTATAATCTTGAAATACTACTCCCAAATGTTTTCTTAAAAAATTTCTATTTTTGGTTGTAATGTTATCCAACTCTATACCACAGACATTTAGTCGTCCTACATCAGGCTCCAGTACGGCATACAAGGATTTTAAAAAGGTAGATTTTCCGCTACCGCTTTTGCCTGTAACAAATACAAAATCTTTTGTCTTGATATTTAAACCTATGTTTTTTAAAATCGGCTCATTCTTTCTGTAAGAAAGCGTTAAATTTTCAGCAAATATAACACTGCTTTTTTCTTCATGCATTCAAATACTCTTTTATTATTTTATTGGAATTATCATTTTGCCATATAGGCAAAAGATTATCGGGAAAGTATGATATTTTATCTTCAAACAGTAAAAGATATTTATGTTCGGGTCTATCATAAGCACCAAATGATAGTTTCAATATACCAGATTTGTTGTCAATTTTGTATATATTCTCAAAATGTACAAAATAACCATTTTTTCTAATGATTTTATTGGAAAAATTATCATATATATTTTTAAAATTGATATTTGCATTAAATTCTTCTAAGTCTATCAGATTGTTTTTACTTGATTTTTCCAAAATATTTAAATTAAGGTCATATATATTTTTATCCATTCTCTTCCATCTGTCTTCATATTTGCTTGAAATTTTCAAATCAATATTTTTTTTAACAGTAAATTCGCATTTATTTAAAGATAAAAAAAGATTTTTTGCATACTGAAAATAGTTTTCACTATCTGTTCTAATCTCCAATTTTCCTCCGACAGATAAAACTCTTATAGCAGCTTCAAGAAAATCTCTGCTTATAACTCTTCTATGTGGTTTTTTATCCCATGGAACCGGAAAATGCACATATATCTTTTCGATAGAATTTGAATTTAGCACTTCAAGCAAAATTCTTGCATCATAGTCCAAAACCAATATATTTTCAATTTTTTGCAATTCACACTGTTTTAGCAACTGCTCGATTGAGGGTTTATGTATCTCAACTCCGATAAAAACTTTTTGAGGATTGTTTTTAGCTTGATAAAGCAAATGTCTTCCGCTTCCAAAACCTATTTCTATCTGTATCGGATTTGGGTGTGAAAATGATATAAACTCTTGTATATTCCTAAGATATTTTGATTTTTTTTGCATATGATTTTTGTTTGAATTTATATTTGAAGAAAAACTATGCCAATTGTTTGCTTTTATAAAGCCTGTCATTGCATCTTGCAATATTTTTACATTGGTTGGCCTTGTTATTTTATCAGACTTTAACAACAGTTCATTTTCTTTTTCAATAACTTGTAAAAAAAAATTACTCTCTTTTGATTCAACCATTATAAGAGTATCATATTTTGAAACTGCCTTAAACTTATAATGAAATTTTCCATACTTGTAAGGAAATTCGAGCCAGTTGCTCTTTTTTATGTGAGCATTTGGCATTAGTTGCTGTTTCCCTCTTTTGGAACATCTATGGTAATTTTTTCAGCAGGTTCGGACACAATGCCATACCTGTCTACTGCAACAACCGTATATGAGTAGGTTGTTCCGGGCACTATGTCTTTGTCTATATATTTGGTATCATAAATATTGATATATTTTATCTTTTTTTGAGAAAATCCTTTTGAAAAAGTTTTTATAACACTATATTTTACAGCTCTATCATCACCACTTTTCCAGGTGATTTTTACAAAAGAACCATCCATAACAACATTTGTCAAAACAGGACTTGCCGGTTTTGGCAAAGTTGTTCCCATTACAGGATTTTCCTGTTTTAATGATTCTAACCCTTCATTATCAACTGCAGTAACTTTATAGTATCTCGCAACTCCGTCTTTTCCTATCATATCAACAAAATTCGTATCAGCGGTTTTTGCCAAATATGTATAAAAAAGATACGGAGTTACGGCTCTGTAAACATTGTAATACACAACATCTTTATTTGGGCTTTTGTTCCATGTTATTTTAATTCTCTTAGGTAAATCTCTACTTGCTTTGACTCCTGAAACAATTGGCGGCAAAGGCTTGGTATTGCCTTCTACCACATCACTTGGAGTTGAAACTATGCCATCGTAAGTTTTAACTTTAACTCTGTATCTGTATGCTTTGTTATCTTTTAAATCTTTATTTATATATTCTGCATTCAATCTTCCGTCAATAGTTGCAATATCTTTCCATTTTAAATCCGTTAAATCATTTCTTTGTATGATATATCCCTCGACTCTTGGATTTGGATGAGGCCTCCATATTATTTTGATTCTGTGAGGCAAGCCTGAAATTGCTTTAATGAAAGGAACCGAAGGCAAAAGAGGCAATGTTTTTGCCTCTACTACTTCACTGGGTTCGGATTCTCTGTTTTCTTTTGCAAATGTTGACATTCTATAATAATAAACAGTTCCCGGAATTAGCTTAGTATCAACATAATGAGAAACATATCTGTCATCTATGGTAGCAACCAAATGCAGTTTTCCGTCCTTTTTTAAAGGATCTGATCTATATATATGATATCCGGTTATGTTATCGGTATATACCGGCTTCCATTCAAAAGCCACCTCTGTCATATCGGTTAAAATTTTTATATCTTTTACAATCGGCATAGCGGGATCTACTATCTTTTTTTGAGGTTGTGGAGTAATATTTTGACATCCGCTAAAAATGAGTGTTAAAACTATCGATGATATAATCAGTATCAATTTTTTCATATACTTTCTCCATTATAAATTTTGTATTCAATATCTCTTTGAAATCATCAAATAACGGTGCTTTTACATATATCTTTTTACCTGTTCTCGGATGAATAAGATACAGTATATATGCATGCAACATTACTCTTTTTATTTTACCTTCTTTGCTCTTAAAACCGTATAAATCATCTCCTAAAATATGTCTTGATAAACTTGATAGATGAACTCTTATCTGATGGGTTCTGCCGCTGTAAAGCTTAACGGCTATCAGTTCATTTTTTTCATTTGTAGATGTTATAAGTTTCAAAAAAGCACTTTTTGCACTTCTTCCTTTTTCATCTATAGCCATTTTCAATCTATTATTCCTGTTTCTTGCTATGCTTTTTTCTACAATTATATTATCTTTTAAAGGAGTGTCAACAATAGCAAGATAGTATCTTCCCATGCTTTTATCTTCAAGTTGTTTTGACAACGCAAGATGAGCCGTATTGTTTTTTGCTATAACAAGTGCTCCGCTTGTTTGTTTGTCAATTCTATGCACAATTCCGTGTCTTTCTTCTCCGCTTATAGTTGAAAGAGAAATATTTTGGCTTTTAAGCCAGTCTACCAAAGTTGCTTCTTTTACGCTGGGTGCAGAATGAACTGTTAAAAAAGGAGGTTTGTTTAGTATAAGGATATCTTCATCTTCATACAGTCTGTCTATATCAAAATCGACCTCATAACTGTTTTTTATCTGTGCTTCTTTTTTTTCATACTCTATTTTTTCCCCTCCATAAAGTTTATATCCGCATTTAGTAACTATTTTACCGTCAACTTTGACATTGCCGGAGCGGATAAAATTTGAAATTTGATTTCTTGTAGTATTTATGTTTGCCTGTAAAACTTTGTCAAGTCTTCCGTTTTTTGATATAAACTCCAATTTATCCTCTTTTTAGTATAATTAAAGCAAAAAACTATATTACAAAAGGCTCTTTACTTTGCTTCAAATTGATAAACGAATTTTAACACATTTTGACTTTGCAATACCTATATTGGTTATACCGATTGTTATTTTATCATTTTATCTTATCAACGAGGCAAATCAAACACTTGCATACAAACAGTTGATATATTTCGGTATAGGATTGATAGCTTTTTTTATATCTTTTATCATGCCAATTAGAAAACTTGATTGGATTATTCCATTTTTATACTGGATTAGTATATTTTTACTTTTTAGTGTTGATTTTTTTGGGGTTGTCAGACTGGGAGCAAGAAGATGGCTTGAAATACCTTTTGTAAACTTTACCATACAGCCATCCGAGCTTTTTAAACCCGCATTTTTGCTTATGTTGGCATATCTTGTCAAATCCAATCCGCCTCCGCCTGAAGGATATGGATGGAAATCATTTGCAAAGCTCAGTTTTTATATATTGCTTCCTTTTTTCCTTATAGTAAAAGAGCCTGATCTTGGAACCGCATTGATACTTTTGCTCATAGGATATGCAACTTTATTTATCATAGGTGTCAATAAAAAAATATGGATTATACTTTCTATAATTATTACAATATCAACTCCGCTTCTCTATAACGGCTTGCATGATTATCAAAAAAAGAGAATTACGGATTTTCTGGGTAATAAAAAGAGTTATCATGTAAGACAATCTATCATAGCTATTGGCTCAGGCGGACTAAAAGGAAAAAGTAAAGAAAAGGCTACTCAAACACATTTAAAATTTTTACCTGTTTCTACAAGTGATTTTATATTTGCATATTTTATAGAAAGATTCGGTTTTTTAGGAGGAATAGGGCTTATAACTCTTTACATCTCTTTGATACTGCATTTAATGACATTAAATTTTAAAATAGAAAAAGATTATTTTTTAAAATCCATGACATCTTCGGTTAGCTTTATGATTTTTATCTATATGAGTGTCAATATAGCAATGACCATAGGGCTGGCACCGGTCGTAGGTGTTCCTTTACCGTTTTTTAGCTACGGCGGAAGCAGTTTCATAACATTTATGGTTATTTTCGGAATACTTGAAAATCTCTTTTCTTTTAGATATGATACAATGTATAATAAAATAAAATACAAATAAACATTTTTTAAGAATTGTTTAGGTACAATTTCAACTCTTAAATATGGAGGGTTCATAGCTCAGTTGGTTAGAGCTCTCGGCTCATAACCGAGCGGTCCTAGGTTCGAGTCCTAGTGAACCCACCACTCCTTCTTTGCTCACTAAAGGTATATCAATGAGTATTAACAAAATTGACTTCAATCAGTTATATATAACTCAAAAGAGAAATTCCACCTTTAAGCCAAAAACCGTACAAGAATGGGATAAAAAAGCATCAGGCTTATCCAAGCGAATCCATAAAAGCATATACAATACAGAATTATTAAAGCAAATGGATTTTACAGATTGTGAAACTTTTTTGGATATCGGATGCGGGGTTGGCAATATGTCTTTTGTATTAGCTGACAAATTTAAAAAAATATATGCTCTGGATTTTTCCAAAAATATGCTTGAAATCCTAAATAATGAGGCGCGACATAGAAATATAAACAATATAGAAACCATACACCTATCATGGGAAGATGATTGGAAAAATGTACCTAAATGCGATATTGTTTTAGCTTCAAGATCCATGGAAGTAAACAATATGAAAGATGCACTTACAAAGTTAAATGAAAAAGCAAACAAACGAGTGTATCTGACTTATAAAGTCGGTGGAAGCTTTATAAGTGACGATATATTGCAATATATAGATAAAAAAATCAATAAAAAACCTGATTTTATATATACTTTAAATATACTTTACCAAATGGGTATAATGCCTACACTAAACTATATAAAAAGTGAAGGCAAAAAACAGCAATATATCAATGAAAAAAGTTTTTTGCAAAGTATTATCTGGAGTATCGGTGATTTGACCTCAAAGCAGAAAGATTTACTAAAAGAGTACTATCATAAAAAATTAAAAGATAAAAAACAAAAAGAGAGTGATTATGTTTGCTGGGCAGTAATACATTGGGATAAAAAGAGCCTTCCTTGCCTTTAAGCAAATTGAATGATGAGCAGTTTAAGGCTGCAACCGCCAAATCAGGACATAATCTTATCATAGCATCGGCAGGAACCGGAAAAACCTCCACCATAGTTGCAAGAATTGCATATCTTATCAAAAGCGGAGTGGACCCAAGAAAGATAATGCTTCTTACTTTTACCAATAAAGCTTCCGGAGAAATGATCGAAAGAGTTTCAAACTATTTTGACAAAAATATTATAAGAGATATAACAGCAGGTACTTTTCATTCGGTATGCTACAGGCTTTTAAAACAAAAAAATCACTCTATAACATTAAAACAACCCAAAGAATTAAAAATTCTTCTTAAAAGCATTTATGAAAAAAGAGTTTTTCATCATATAGAAAGTAAAATTAAACAGTATCAATATTCATATCTTTATGATATTTTCTCACTTTATCAAAACAGTTGTGAAAATGAGAGTTTTTCAGAGTGGTTAGTGCAAAGAAATCCTGAACATGAGCCTTTTTTAGATATTTATGAAGATATATTGGAAGAATTCAGTTTACTTAAAAAAAAATATCAATATGTAGACTATAACGATTTGCTTATCAATATAATAGCAGAATCTGCCGAAACAAGTTTTGACTTTAATGAAATCTTAGTTGACGAATATCAAGATACAAATACTCTGCAAGATAAAGTCATAGAAGCTTTCAATCCGAAATCACTTTTTTGTGTAGGTGATTATGACCAAAGCATTTATGCTTTTAACGGGGCAAATATAAATATTATAGGTACATTTGAAAAAAGATATAAAAATGCGAAAATTTATTCTCTCAATAAAAACTACCGCTCAACCAAAGATATACTATCTTTGGCCAATAGAGTTATAAAAAACAATCCGAGACTTTACAAAAAAGAATTGATTGTAACAAAACATGAAAAGGGTTATCCTCCCAAGCTTTTGGTCTTTGGTGAAGTTTATGATCAATATGAAAATATTGCAAAAAAGATAAAATATTCCAAAACACCTCATGATGAAATTGCAGTGATTTTTAGAAATAATTCAAGTGCTGACGGAATAGAGGTAGCATTAAGAGAATTTAATATAAGTTGCAAAAGAAAAGGCAGTATTAGTTTTTTTGACACAAAAGAGATAAAAGCATTATTGAATTTATTTTCCATATTAGTCAATCCAAAGGATATTATGGCATTTGTAGGAGTTTTTGAATATGCAAGAGGTATAGGTTCAGTAATCGGCAAAGAGGTTTATGAAGGATTGCTAAAATTAGGCAATGGCAATATACTAAAAGGTTTAATATCTCCTGATACGGATTGCAAAAATCCATATGAAAATAAAAAACAAAATTATCAGTTGGGACTTTTTGACAATTTTGATACCCTCGGCTCTTTAAGCAGATTTAAAGAGTTAAATTTTGAAGAGAAGTTTTTGTCAAATCCTATACTCAAACACCCGAAGATTTCAACTGATGGAGCACTTTTTATATACGAACTGTATAAATTTGTAAAATCAAACAAAAGAAGCCAATCACCGTATAAAATTATTTTAAACCTTATAAACTCGAAACTCTATCACCATATAGCTGATACTCTTGCAAGATTTAAAGCAACTTCAAAAGGCGGCTCAACAGATATAAAACTTGCCAAAGAGATTTCTGCAAACATTATTTCCAAAGCTGGAATATTGGTAAATATAGCAAAAAATTACAATGATATGGAAAAATTTTTAAATGCTTTGGTATTAGGAAGCAGTGAAATGACCGAAGGAGAAGGGGTTAATTTATTGAGTATTCATGCAAGCAAAGGATTGGAATTTAAAGAAGTTTATATAATTGATTTGATGGATGGGAGATTTCCCAATAGAAAATTAATGGCTCAGGGAGGTTCTCTTGAAGAGGAAAGAAGACTTTTTTATGTCGCAACTACAAGAGCAAAAGAAGCCCTCTACCTATCCTATGCAAAGTATGATAAGATAAAAAAGATAGATTTTACCCATTCTCCCTTTTTAAAGGAAGCCGGTCTTATCCGTGCTTGACAGCTGAAGCCAAATCCCACATAGGCAAGAATATACCAAGAGCCATCATTAAAACCATTACAGCTATAAAACCTATCAAAATAGGCTCAATATAACTTGATATATTATCAACTATTTCATCAAATCTCATCTTGTAATAATCAGAAACTTTTTCCAGCATTGTATCAAGCGTACCGCTTCTTTCACCTGCCCCAACCATTTGCAGAAGCATACCTGTAAAAAGTCCCGTATCCCTGAAGGCATTAGATAAAGACATACCTCTTTGTACCGATATAGTTACATTTGATAGTTTCTCTTTAATAGTGGTATTGTCAACAGTCAAAACTGCGGTATCAAGAGCATCTGCTATGGGAATACCGGCCGCAATCAATTGTGTAAAAATCATGGTAAACCTGTACATTGTTGCATTAAATATAATTTTACCAAATAGATACACCTTTAATATATAACGATCAAATCCTTTTTTAAACTCCTCATTGTTTACATACATAAACTTGATTATAGCAATAGAAGCAATAATAAATGTGAGCAAGTACCACCCGTAATTATGCATAATGTTTTCTAAAAAAAGAAGTATCCTTGTAGGTAATGGTAACTGTGTATGAAATTTTGCAAATATTTCTTTAAATTTCGGTACTACATAAACCATTAAAATAGTAAATGCTATAGATATAGCAATCAATACAATCACAGGATATCTCAGTGCACTTTTAAACTTTTTCCTATTATCTCTTATCTCTTCAAGAATTGTCGCAAGCTTTAGAAGAGATTCGGACATATTACCCGTATTTTCTCCAAGTTCTACCATGGCAATTGTGACATCACCCACATCCTGTCTGTAAAGCGATAAAGCTTCAGTAAGACTTTGTCCGGAATTTAGGGCATCATCAATATTTTCAAAAATTCTTCTTAAACGCTTGTCTTCTGTTGTTTTGATAACTTCTTTAACACTGTCATGTATGGAAATTCCGGCATTGGTCATAACACCAAGTTGTCTAATGGAAGAGATAAGATTGTCTATTTTGATTTTTGGTTTAAGCAAAGTATTGACAAACTGCTTTTGAAATTCTTTTAGTTGATCTTCAACAGGTGCGGAAGTTTCCGCAATCTTGATAATAATACCCGGAAGTCTTATCTTTGCAATAGACAATGCATCCATTCTGTTTTGTGCTCTTAATATCTTGATTCTTTTTCTGCCCTTAAAAAGATATGTAACTTCAAAATAATTCATGATTTCACCACTCTATATACTTCTTCAATACTTGTAATCCCATTTGCCGCTCTTATTATACCATCTTGTAACATATTTACAAAATTATCTTTTTTTGCCTGTTCTTCTATCTCCGATTTTGAACCGCCTCTGGCAATAATACTTTGTATCTCTTCAGTGACAACAAGTATCTCAGATATCATTTCTCTTCCAAAATATCCGCTGTTTGCACATTTATCACATCCGACAGCTTTATAAAACTGATAATTTTCAGGCAAAAAACTCTCAAATTCTTCAAGTACATTTTTGGGTAAATTTATTTTACTTTTACAGTATGGACATAGTTTTCTTATAAGTCTTTGGGCCTCAATAGCTATCAAAGCTCCACTGACAAGATATGGCTCTATCCCCATATCAAGAACTCTATTGACTGCACTTATGGCATCATTTGTATGGAGTGTAGAAAAGACCAAGTGTCCTGTTAATGCTGCCTGTATTGCAATTCTCAAAGTTTCTTGATCTCTAACCTCTCCTATCATTATAACATCGGGATCTTGTCTTAAAATTGATTTTAAAGCACTTGCAAAAGTTAGATTGGCCTTTTCATTGACCTGCACCTGCTGAGTTAAGTTCAATTGGTATTCTACAGGATCCTCTACTGTAATTATCTTTGTGGATATATTTTTTATAGCATTTAAAGCAGCATAAAGTGTTGTAGTCTTACCGCTTCCTGTCGGACCTGTAACAAATACTATACCATAAGGCACTCTCATAGCTTTATTAAATTTTTCAAATGTTACTTCGCTCATACCAAGAGATTCTAATTTAATCATAACTTTTGACTTATCAAGTATTCTCATAACGATTGATTCGCCATTTGTAATAGGTAGAGTTGAAACCCTAAAGTCATACTCTTTATCCATAATTTTCAAAGAAAATCTTCCATCTTGCGGTTTTCTTCTCTCAGCTATATCCAAATTTGAAAGCAATTTTATTCTTGAGCTAAGAGGTGGATAAATATCTTTTTCAAAAACAAATGACTCTACAAGCATACCGTCAACTCTCGTTCTAACAATACAATTATTTTCAGTAGGCTCTATATGTATATCACTTCCTCTGTAAAGTATGGCAGTTTTTATAATAGATTCTATAAGTTTCATAATTCCGGATGATTCACCCGGATTTTCTGCCGCACTTGTTGTAAGTTCTTTTCTGATTTCACTGATAAGATCTTTTGTACCGCTGCTGATTTCTAATTTGTTAAAATATTTTTCTATCTGAAGAGGGTCTGCTACAACTATCTTTATAAGTTTTTTTGGATAATATCTTTGCAAAGCTTCTTGAGCTTTTATATTGTATGGCTCCCCAAATGCTACATAAACACTAATTTTATCTTCATAAAGAGGCAGTGTAAAATATCTTTTTAATTGGGATAAAGGCACTTTTGAAGCAAGTTTATAATTTATATCTACCGTATCAAGATCCAAATAGACAGCTTTTATACTTTCAGCAAAACTTACAAACACTTTTTCAACATCAACACTAAAGTTATCAGCAATATCTGCTATCTTGATAATATTTTTCTTTAAAAGTTCACTTACAAATATAATAAGACTCTCATCATCAAAAAAAACTTCATTAAGCAGTATATCACTAAGTGTCTCACCTTCGTCAACTCTCATTTCTATTTCATTGACTTTATCCTCATTGGCTATTCGATTCTTTTTTATAAAATTTATAATATCAAGCTGTATATTTGTCATATTATTTACCAATAAATCCTTATTTTTTGCAAACTGTTGTTTAAAAATGTTTTTAAGACAATTTTAAACATACCTTTGTCTTTTATAAGACTCATTTCATACTTTTTATGCTTATCTTTATCATCTTGAAAAATATAGATATCTCTAAATTTCTTATACTCTTTTTTTGCATATTTTACAAAAATTTTTGAAAGTATATAGTTGGTAGTCGGAAACTTGTATTTTGAAACATCAAAACCGTCTATTAAAGACTTGTACAGTAATTTTTTTTGATATAAAATTGTTAAAAAATAGATTGAATTACTTCTTGCGGCTGCATCTCTTATAAGCAGCATTGCGGGAAAAGCCATTCTGTTTATATTATCAACTTTCAAGCATGAATCTGCAAATATTGTCAAAAAATCATTATCTTTTTTGTGATCAAGATATATTTTAGCTGCAAGTACACAAGCTTCTTTATATTTTTTATTTTTATAGGCTCTGTACACATCGCTTCTATCAAATCCAAACAAAAAAGTAAATGATACTATCATTACAAAAAAATACCTCATCTAAAAACCCCATTTATTATATTTGCCAATAAAATTCTGATTTTTTTGGAACTGTTTACTTTAAGATAAGCCCTAAGAGCATTAATCGCATCATTTTTTTTACCAAGTTTAACCTTGCATTTTGCAAACATTATCCAGCTATCCTCGTTTGAACTGTCTATATTGTTTGCTGTTGTTGCCCAGATAAGCGACTTTTTATACATTTTTTTTCTATAATACTCTTTTGAAAGCAAAATAGCATACAAGGCCCTGCCTGATTCATTGTATCTTTCTTTCAAATATTTGAGTTTATCTATTTTTTTACTGGAAATTATAATTTTTGGTCTCTCTTTTTTAATATTTAATGAATTAGATTTAAAAGTATTGTTATTTTTTACAGATTGTTTTTTTTGTTTTTTTGTGCTTTGTGCCAAAATATTTTTTGATATATTTTTATCTATTTCTTTAGTATATATGTGGTTTAAAAATTTTGTATTTAACTGTAATATATCATTATTATTTAAATTGGCAGTAATATTTTCTTCTTTCGTACTGTTTTTTGACTTTTGTGCAACAACATTGGCTGCTATAGGTTTTACAATATTATTTTTAACAATATTTTTTGTATGATTTATATCATAATTTGTAACATTCTTACTCTTTTTTTCTGATTGATTTATATCATTTTGTTTACTTTTGTATGACTTGGGTGTAATTTTTTTAAGTTCTTTTTTGTTGACAGAAATAATTTTATTTTGATACTCTTTTTTTAAAACTTTTTTTATTTCAGCTTGTTTAAAATTTAAAGTACCGGACAATATTTTATCAAATAATCCGAAATAAAACAGCAGAGGAATTGTTGCAACAATTAATAGTAAAAAAATATAAAAGAAAATTTTTGTGTATTTTTTTCTTTTATATCTTTTCCACATATCTTCAAGATTTCTTATCTCATTTACATTAAGCATCTATATATCCTAAAGAAATTGCTGTCATTTCTATAAATTTTTGATTTATAGCTTGAGGGTTTATTTTACTGGGTTCGGCTATATCATAGTATTCGCAAATTTCAAAAAGTTTAAATAGTATTTTATTTGTCTCTCTTAAATTACCTTCTGAAAATTCATATATCATTTTATACTGTTTTTTAGAAAGTTTTCCAACAAATTCAAACATATTATGATATAAAAACTTTTTTTCTATATATAGTTTAAACTCATCATATGATATGTTTTTAAGTTCTACGCTTTCCCAAATTCTTGTTTTAAAATAATCTTTTGCAAAAACATCTTCCTGCTCCTTTGTTTTATGTACCGTAAAAACAAATTTATACTTTCTTGTATCTGCAAGCAATCTAATTTTCTCAACTATTTGCGGGGGATACATTTGTGCTTCATCAACAAAAACAGATATAGGATAAAATTTTTCATTAGATTTTTCTTTCAATACTTTAAAAAATTCGTCAAAAGTATTAATATTCGGACACTCCTCTTTGAAAGAGTTCTCATATAAAAATTTAATAAATTCATTTTCTTCAAAAAAAGGGGTCGGTACAAATATAATTGATTTTTTTTTTGACAAATCCCTGTATATCTTTTTTAATAAAAATGTTTTACCGGTTCCCGGTTTGCCATAAAGCAAAGCAAGTTTTATAGGTTTATCAAGAACCTCCAATAATTTTTCATATGCTATTACGGAACTGTCAAGATTAACATAGTCATCATCATATATATCACTAAATATCTCTTTTGCAACAGTATAACTACTTTTCGAGTACATTATCATATCCTAGCTGTCTTAAAGATATATTTCCATGATCTTTGGCATTGACTATTCTAGGAGTTATTACAAAAATTAATTCACTTACACTGTTTGTAGCCGTTTCGCTTTTAAACAAATTACCAAGTATGGGCAATTCTTTAAGTCCGGGGATTCCATTTTTTGATATATTTTTGCTTTTTCCTATAAGCCCGCCGAGTATAATAGTATCTCCATTTTTTACTCTAACCACAGTTGAAAGTTTTTTCTCGGTTGTATCCGGAGCTATTTCTCTTGGCTGTGTTTGTTTAACATTATCTTCGGCATACTTAAAACTGCTGATAGATGGATTAATCCTTAGCATTATTTCATTATTATCTGATATCTGTGGCATTATATTTAACAGTATTCCAACAAATATAGATTCATTTGTATATGAAGTTGTTGTTATAGTTCCACCTGTATTTGCCGGTGAAGTTTCCGGAATTCTATAATTTATATTATCTCCTATCGTTATAAGTGCTTGCTGATTGTTTAGGGTTAAAACTTTAGGATTTGAAACTACTCTGGAGCGGCCTTGTGTTTTTAGAAAATTCATTAAACCATTCATTGTAAATGATATTGTATTGGTAAAATTAAATGCATTATTCCAACCTAAATGAAAAAGCCTATCACCGCTTGAAGTAAATTGAGCAGTATTCAATCCGTTTTGTGCACCGCTTAGCACAGGCATTGTAGAACCCGTAGGATTGTTTATTCCCAATGCAAACTGTGTCCAATCAACTCCACTGGAGTGTGTTTTATCCAATATTACAGATATAATTGAAACATCTATGAGAACTTCTTTGTCAAGTCTTTTTTTAACATCATTAAGATATTTTTCTATCCTATTTAACTGCTGTTTTGTAGCAGTAACCGTTATAAGTCCTGCATTTTGATTAACAACAGGATCTTTTACAACATACTTTTCACTTCCTGAATTTGCAATAGAAAGTATCTCTTTTGAAATATCTTTCCAAAAATTAAATGATTCACTGGTTGATATTTGATTTTCATCAGATGCGGCACTACTTCCGGTATTATCGTTATTTGAAGATTGTACCGAAGCATTTATAACTGCTGTTCCTGTTCTATCTGAAGTAATATAGTCAATTTTAAATGTTTTTGTTGATATTGCTGAAACTTTTAAAACCCCGTCTTCAAAAGTATAAAAAAGATTATTGTCTTTTAGCAGGATATCAAAAATTTCCAGTAAAGACATATTGTTTATATTTATTCCGTTTAATTTTTCATTAATTTGTTCTTTTGCTATTTTATCTTTTATCAGTATGCTAAAATTACATTCTAAACTTAACTGTGTCAAAAGTTCATTAGTAGTAATATCATCAAGTACCTTTATATTGAAAGCCCTGTATTTACAACTATTATCTGCACATAAACTATTTTGTGCTGTAAACAAGCTTAATGTTACAAACAGTACTATATTAAAAATTTTTAGTAATTTGAATTTTATCATTTTTTTTCCTTAAAAATAGTTCGAGTTTTTTTCTCTTTCTTTTTAGCATCACACTGGTATTTTTTATCTTTACCAATCTATAACCATATACTTTGGACTTTATTTTATACCATTTTTTATTAATATTTGCCTTATCGTCAAAAATTCCATAAAGTTTTAAAATGATAGGCTTTGGTTTTGTTGCATTTTTATCTCTTATTATCTTTAAAATATTTCGGTCCACAAATGGAGTAGGCACTCTACTCAATACTCTGTCGCTCGGACCAACTCTTTTTTTGCTTATTTGTTCAAAAATTGTATCATATTTTTGTATATTGGCTTCATTTGCGATATTTGCCACTTTGCTTTCAACTACAGCTTGTAACAAGACAGTTGAACACATTATAAAAAGGAGTAATTTTTTCAATACCTTATCCCCCATACTGCAATTTTGAAATTGACATGAATAGTTTTTTTAATATCCATAGTCAAACCATGAACATCTACAACCAGATTACTCTCCTCTATAGAATTTATAAATTTTATAAGATTGTTAAAGTTTCCGTTTGCATCAACCTCTATATCCAAAGCTTGTTCGACTTTTTTATAATTTAATTCATTAAATTGATTTTTAATAAAATTAATATTTACCCTATATTTTTTTGCACTTTTTGTTATATCATTTATAAAATTTGCCCAGTTTACATCATTATATAAAAGATAAGATAATTTTTTCAGTTTGGCATCTATATAACCGTTTACAAAAATTGTCTGACTTAATTTCTCCTTAGTCTGTTTTATCTTGGCTTTTGCTTTTTTAATGTAAAAAAACCTATCCCCTCCTACAGTTTTGGAATTAATATAGTTTTTCTCTTTTGCTATCTTTGTTTTCATAGCTTTAAGCTGTTTTCCCGTCTGTTTTAGTATTTGCTCACTTACCGGATATACATACAAATATACAATTGCCGCTATAACAATAAATATACCAGCATATATTATAGATAGTTCGCTACTTTTCTTATCTTTTAACGCTGTATCGATTTTTTCAAATATTTTATCAGATGTTGCCATTTAAAACTACCTTAATATCACTTAAATATATTTTTTTCTTATTGTCTTTTTTAATCTCCTTAGTACTCACACTGTATTTCTTCATTTGTGTCAATGCTCTTATAAACTCGGTAATATTTTTATCTCTTCTGCTAAATACCGAAAGAACCATAAACATTTTATTATCTTTGTCGGTGCCTATCTTGACATTGTATATTTTACATCTGTATTTATTAATCTTTTCAAATATCTCTACAAGAAGCTCTATTTTCATAGGATAGTGTATTTTTTTTGAGTAAATTTGATTTAAAAGTTTTTCTCTAAAACTTAATTTGGAAAACTCATTATCGAGTTTCTTCTGTATAACTTTTTGTTTTTTTTCAAGCATCAGCAATTGATTTTTTATATTTGTTGCTTCTATATAGAGTTTATGCTCTTTTTCTTTTAAAGTGCTGAGTTTAAGTTTCATAAAATACGCATATCCGAATTCATATGCAGGATAAGCAAGAGATACTGCAAGAGACAATAAAAAAACATAAAATATTTTCCCTATTGGGCGCTGTCTAAACGGAGGAGGTCTTTTAAATATAGAAAAGTTAAGAGTATCATCAGGTTCTTCTATATAGTCCATAGCGGTTAATATCATCAAGTTATGTAACTGTTCACATTGAACTTCTTTTGCATTTTTTGCTATGATAAAATTTAATTTATGCGGTTCTATATCTATATATGTTCTTATATATCTGTCTATATTTTTAAAAACTCCTATACTGGAATTGATATAAATTCTATTTATATTTTCTACCATATAGGCTCTTTTGGCATAAAATATAACATCATTGATATATACAAACATTTCTTTATACAGTTTTATAATAAGTCTTTGATTCTCTTCTGAAATATTTGCAGAATGCCCTGTCAATATAAAATTGGTAAAATCTTCATACTGATAACTTTCACCTGAGATTTCACAGAATTTTTCATGCATTCTTTCAAGGGAGTAATTTAAAGATTTTGAATATATATATTCACCATCGGCATAAATAGCCAAAAAAGCATCACTTTTTTTAAAATATAAAAAACAGTCAACACTGTCTTTTTCAAGCAAATTTTTATTGTAGATAGATTTTATAAGCAGTGGTTCCGGCAAAATATAATCTATATATTTTACCTTTTTTACAATTTCTTTAAATTCTTCTTCTATTTTATTTGTCTCAATTGCAAAAATATTAAATTTTCTTTTACTACTGTTTTCAAAACCAAAAAATTCTTTATAAAATATTGTATATTGGACGACCGGATCAAAGTTAAGTTCATCATATACTTGTATATCTATAGCACTTTCCAAATCTTCATCAGTTATATTTCTACTTATTTCAATGGAATCTGTTATAAGATTTTTAGAACTCAATACAGATATATAAAAGTTTTCTTTTTTGAAGCCGGAAATTTTATTTAGCTTTATTTCATTATTTTGAAATCTATACGATTTACCCGTCGTCGGATCTATCGTAACAATAGAGCTGTAATGCTTTATTTTGCTTGTTTGTTTCTTTGCCATATTGCCATCCATTTTTACATAATATGTATTTTATATATTTTTAGCTTAATTAAACATTTACTTGATACTTTATAATGATATTTTATCTAAAATTACTATGTTTCAACCCTATATCCTAAATCGGCCAAAGCTTTTTTATCTTTACTCCAGCCAGGTTTTACAACCACTTCAAGCTTTAAAAATACTTTTTTTCTACAAAGCTCTTCAATATTTTTTCTAGCTTGTATGCCTATTCTTTTTATAGCACTACCTTCTTTGCCTATAATCATTCCTTTTTGTGATTTTTTCTCTGTTATAATATTTGCATATATTTTTTCCATATCCGGCAACTCTTCGACTTTTTTCACAATAACATCACTTAAGTAGGGAATCTCGTCACTAAGATTGTCAAAAAGCGCCTCTCTTATATACTCTTTGTATATTTCTTTTAAATTTTCAGTTGTTAAAAGCTCAGGGTCATACAGGTATGGATGATTTGGTATATATTTTATTATGATATCCAAAAGTTCATTTTGCTTTGTCCCTCTTTTTATAGATACCGGAATCAACTCTTTGTAATTTTCCTGATACCTGTGATACTGCGATATTTTTTTAAGCAATGCTTCTTTGCTGATAAGATCCATCTTGGTAAGTAAAACTATATGGGGAGTATTTTTTTTATTTAATTCTAAAAATTTTTCATATTCTTCTATACTGTCTTTTACTGAAGCCAAAAATAAAATCAAATCACAATCCCCTATCGCCTTCAAAGCCTCTTCAAGCATAAATTTATTTAATACTCTCTCCTTTTGATGAATTCCCGGTGTATCTATAAAAATAACTTGTGCATTTTTATGCATCAAGATAAAATTCATTCTTTTTCTGGTAGCATTTGCTTTGTGTGAAACAAGGGCAAGTTTCTCACCTATAAGCCAGTTAAGAAGAGAACTTTTTCCACTGTTTGGTCGTCCGACAACAGAAACAAATCCGGCTTTAGTGTCTGCTTGGCTCAAAGTATATACCTTGAAACTTCTTCATCTTCTATAACTTCATCAAGTTTTTCATGCACCAACTCTTTTGTAACTATTATAGTCTCTCCTTTATGCTCGTTTGCATCATAACTTATCTCTTCCAGAACTCTTTCTATAACGGTATGAAGTCTTCTGGCACCGATATCCTCAGTTTTTTCATTGGTTATGTGTGAAATTTTTGCCATAGCTCTTATAGCATCATCATCAAACTTAAGCTCAACTCCTTCAGTACTCAAAAGTGCTTCGTATTGTCTTAGAAGTGAATTTCTGGGTCTTGTGAGAATTTGGTAAAGAACTTCTTCATCAAGTGAGTTAAGCTCAACTCTCAAAGGAAACCTTCCTTGAAGCTCCGGAATCAAATCACTTGGTTTTGTCAGATGAAATGCTCCTGCTGCGATAAAAAGAATATGATCACTTTTTACTACACCGTACTTGGTATTTATACTGCTTCCCTCCACTATTGGCAAAAGATCTCTTTGAACACCCTCTTTGCTTGGATCTTGTCTTGAATTATTTTTTTGACTGACTGCAATTTTATCTATCTCGTCTATAAATACAATCCCGCCGTTCTCAACTCTTTTCAGTGCTTCACTCTTAACAAGGTCCATATCAAGCAGTGTTTCACTGGCTTCATTTTTAAGTATCTCTTTTGCTTCTTTTACCGTAACTTCTTTTTTTATCTTTTCTCTGCCGCTTCCGAGAATTTTGATAAATGATTCTTGAACTTTTATAACCTCGGGAGGTAAAGAACTATCCGCACTATCGCTGAAACCTTTTTGCATTTCAAGTTCAATTTTAAGATCATCAAGTTCACCGTTTCTCAATTTGGCAAGCATCCTTTGATAACTTCTTTCATAATCCTCTTTTTTTTCATCTGTTGCTCCTTTTGGCAAAGGAGGAAGAAGTTTTTGAAGTATCTTTTTTTCTATATAGCTGTCAATCGAATCTTTATTTTTTTCTTTATGTTCCTGTTTTACGAGATTTATAGCATTTGAAACCAAATCTCTTATCATAGATTCGACATCTCTTCCTACAAATCCTACTTCGGTATATTTACTGGCTTCCACTTTTACAAAAGGCAGACTCAACATCTTTGCCAATCTTCTGGCAATTTCAGTTTTGCCAACTCCGGTAGAACCTATCATAAGTATATTTTTCGGCATAATCTCTTCTTGCATCTCTTTTGAGAGTTTCATTCTTCTATATCTGTTTCTAAGTGCTACCGCTATAGCTTTTTTGGCATCTTTTTGCCCTATTATGTATTCATCAAGATAAGATACTATCTGTTTTGGTGTTAGGTTCATTTACTTTTCATCCTTCTTTTCTAAAGTATAGATATTTATATTTGTATTTGTATATATGCAAAGTTCTCCTGCTATTTGCAAAGATTCTTTGACAATTGATTTTTCATCAAGATTTGAGTGTTTTTTTAAGGCTCTTGCGGCACTAATCGCAAAGTTTCCTCCGCTTCCTATGGCTGCTATAGTTTTATCTTCAGGCTCTACAACATCACCTGTACCGCTAAGTATAAAGATATGCTTTGTATTTAGCACTATCATCATAGCTTCAAGTCTTCTTAGATATTTATCTTTTCTCCACTCTTTTGAAAACTCTATGGCAGCTTTTAAAAGATCCCCTTTTCTCTGCTCCAAAATCCCTTCAAACATATCAAACAGATTGAAAGCATCAGCAGTACTTCCGGCAAAACCGGCCAAGACTTTACCACTGTAAAGCTTTCTTATCTTTACGGCATTTCCTTTTAAGACCGTATTGCCGAATGTCACTTGCCCGTCACCACCGATAACAGCCTTGTTTTCACCCTTTATTGCAAGGATTGTTGTTGCTTCAAACACTCTATTCTCCCGTTATTTCTACAAGTACTTTGGCATGAATACCATGACCCAATTTCAACGATACTTCATATTCTCCCGTTGCTTTTATGGCCTTATCAAGTTCAACATGTTTTTTATCTATCTCATAGCCTGTTTGAGAAAAAATCTCTTTTGCTATCTCCTCTTTTGTTACAGCACCAAAAAGCGAACCGTTGGCTCCAAGTTTTCTTTTGATGATAACTTTTTTATCTTTTAAATTCTCTTCTATCTCTTTTAATTTTGCTATCAGAGACTCCTCTTCTTCTTTCTTTCTTTTTTGTTCTTCTTCCCACTCTTTTATAACTTCAGAAGTTGCAACTTTGGCAAAGCCTTTTGCTACTAAAAAATTTCTACCGTATCCGTCTTTGACATCTTTTATTTCACCTGCTTTTCCAAGACTTTTTACATCTTTTATAAGTAAAACTTTCATATTTTTTCCTTAGTTTGCATATTTTTAAGGGTATCTCTAATAACCCATAGGTGAAATTATACTAAATACAACCTTAAGTTCCTTATTTTGATAAAGTTTAATTTTATGAACTTTGTATTAACTAAAAAATATACAATAATTTTATCTTAAACACCCGCTTAAGTACCTAACCAATATAATTCAGCATATCCAATATATGTTGTGAAATATAGTATTTTTTACCTGCAACATTTTCAATATCAATCTCTGAAAATTTTCCATCTTTGTACACTACTACGGTATTTGATTTATCACTTCTTAGTAAAATATCCACAGCTTTTACTACAAATTCAAATGCCATCAATCTTTCAAAAACTGTTGGATTTCCTCCTCTTTGGATATATCCCAACACACTTTTTCTGGTTTCTAATCCAAGATTTTTTTCAATCCATTTAACCATATAGTCTGTTTTTTTTACACCTTCGGCAATAAAACATAAAACATAATTTCTTCCATTTTTTATCTCTTTTAAGAGTAATTTCTTGGCCAAACTAAGATCCAAATCAACTTCCGGTATCATACATATCTCGGCTCCGCACGCTATAGCCGAAGTTGCACAAAGATATCCGCATTCTCTGCCCATGGTCTCTATAACAAATCCCCTCTTAAATGTTGAGGCGGTATCTCGTATCTTATCGGTAGCATCTCTTATAACATTTAAAGAGGTATCAACACCAAGACAATAATCACTACCTGCTATATCATTGTCTATTGTAGAGGGAATTCCTACAAATCTTATATCAAATTCTTTACAAAAGATATTCATCGCTCTGAAGCTTCCATCTCCACCAAGTACTATCAAAGAATCAATACCCCTTTTTTTAAGATTTTCAAATGCAATCTGTCTATATTTTTTTTTATACCATCTTTTTGATCTTGAAGTTCCTATGATAGAGCCTCCCTTGTGCAAAATACCGCTTACATCTTTATGTGTAGCTTTTTTTAATGTATCATCTATCAATCCCTCCAATCCGTTATATACAAAGTATGGTGTTTTTTTATTGAAAAAAGCATAATCTACAAATCTTTTAAGAGCCGGATTCATTCCTGGTGCATCACCGCCTGAACACATTATAGCTATTGACATTTTTTTTCCTACCCGTAAATTTCACAACAATTATACCACTATATTCAATGATTTGACAAAAATTAAACAAGATTTATTAAAAGATAGTTTACAAATTGTAAACAATTTTAAAAATTTATATCACATTGCTTCTCTTTGGAGAAAATTTTATAATAATTTATGATAAATAGAATAAAATATTCAATAAACAAGTACCTAATCAAAAGAAAACTCAAAGATAAAAATTATAAAGGAGGCTAAATGAACAAAATATTCTATCCCGACAGGGAGTTTAGCAAACAAGCTAAGATTAAAAATATGTGTGAGTACAATGAAATTTGTGCCGAAGTTGATGATGACTATGAAGCATACTGGGACAAACTTGCCAAAGAAAAGATTGATTGGTTCAAACCGTATGACAGAGTTTTAGATGAAAATAATGCACCATTTTACAAATGGTTTACAAATGGCAAATTAAATATTACTCATCAGTGCATAGGAAGACATTTGGATACCAGAAAAAACAAAGCTGCCATTATATGGGAAGGGGAAGACGGTTCAAGAAGAATTATCACTTACCTTTTGCTTTATTACAGAGTAAACAGATTTGCAAATCTTATGAAAAATAAATTCGGTATCAAAAAAGGTGACAGAGTTGTCATATATATGCCTATGATTCCCGAAGCTGCTTTTGCAATGTTGGCATGTGCTAAGATTGGTGCCATTCACTCGGTTGTTTTTGGGGGTTTTAGTGCCGAAGC
>CAZKWE010000036.1:0-33807 GCA_964556545.1 uncultured Campylobacteraceae bacterium
GCAAGCACAGATAAAGATGCCGGTGTTATCTCTCTTGGAGCAGATGCCCCTATAGGTGCGGTACTTCCTACAGCAAACAGATACAATATCTCTAATATGGTAGATACTGATGCATGGTATGGTAAAGTAGGATACAATGTTGATGCCAAAACAAATGTATATGCAGCATATACTTCTATCGACCAAGGCAATGCAGTAGGTAATGTTGATAGTGATGAGTATATGGCAGGTGTAAAATATAAGTACAACAAAAAACTTGGTTTCCATGTTTACTATGATGTGCTTGACTATGACAATAATGCACTTGGAAATGATATGAATGAATTTAGATTTGAAGCGAGATACAACTTCTAATCTTTTTACATACACTTTATTCCCCGCCTGTTTGGCGGGGATATCTGCTTGATAGTTGACTCTTTTTTTTACCTATCTTAACTTTTTTATCTTATACCTTTTCAGTAGTTTTTTATCTCATTTTAGATAAAATCTTTCTTATTTTAAGCCTTTTTATAAAAAACAACTTAAATAAAGGCAAAAAATAAAAAAAGGCAATAGTTCTTTAAAACAATTTTTAAAATAACCAAATTTCAAGAGATTTTTCTCTTGAAATGAGTTTGATTTTGAAAGCACTTTTAAGGATTTAATCTAAAGTTATAGTTTTAAATTAGAGTGCTTTTACAATCAAACTAAATTTTGGTTTGGTTGACATTTAAAAGGTGATGGCGCTATATAATTTCCATCATCAATTTGAAGCAAATTAGCTTTAGTTCTTTAACTTATCACTGTCTAACCATAGCAAAAACACGAGAGGGGTTATAAGGTTCATTGTTTTTAAAGATGGCATAAATAATTGTTATCAGTTTTCTTGAAACAATTATTAAAGCCTCTTTTTTAGACTTACCGGCAGCTCTTTTATCGTTGTATAGTTTTCTTAGCTCACTATTGTATCTAATAGAGCTAACACTATCTAAATAAAGAGCATGCTTAACAGTAGAATTGCCTCTTTTGCTAAGATGACCAAAGACCTCTTTTTTACCAGAAGATTCTTGTGTAGGATGTAAACCAATAAATCCGAGAAGCTTAGATATTGTAGGAAATCTGCTTAAATCACCACATTCAGAAAGTATTGCCGAGATTGTTTTTGTAGATACTCCCGGTATTGTATGTAGGTTTTTTATGATAGATTCGGCTCGTTGTTTAGCCTCTTTTATAGCTGTTTTATCATCGTCTTTTAAAGAGTTGTTATTTAATAAAGAGTTTATCTCTTTATCTAAAATAGCAATCTCTTCTTGATGCTTTTCATAAAGTCTAATTAGGCTATTTAGTGCAATAGCTCTTTGCTCTTTAGCTTTACCTGAATATACAGAAGAGTCGGCTAATTCTAAAAGCTTTGTAGCTTTATCATAAGAAAAGTTATTACCCTTTATGTGTCTAAAGAGTTTTAATATTGCTTTAGCACTTACTCCTTTATAGTGTGTAGCAGTTGGATACTTTTTTAAAAGAGCAAGACCACTAACACTAAAAGGGTTAATGAATTTTTCAAATTCAGGAAAAGTAACGCTAAGTATGCTAAAGATTCTTTTTTGAATCTCTTTAGACTCTTTAAGACAACTACTTCTATTTCGATAAAGCACTCTTAAAGCCATATACTTTTCATCTGCTACATATCCAGAGCTAAATCTGTCATCTTTTAGTAAAAGAGCGATATATAAAGAGTCTATGTTGTCATTCTTTACAGATTTCATTGTATAATTTTGCCTGTATCTTGAAGTCTGAAATGGATTTAATAGTTTGATATTATACCCATTTGATGATAAAAAATCATATAAATTTTCTCCATAAACACCGGTAGCTTCAAGACCAAGCACAAATGAATCTTTATCTTTTGAAAGTGATGATAACTTGATTTTAAAAGAATTAAAGCCATCTTTAGAGTTTAAAAACTTGAAATTTTTTAAAACTCTTTTTTCACTTTCATTAATAACATTGACAACATGAAACTCTTTAGATACATCTATCCCTACAAAGTATTTCATCATAAGCTCCTCTCGTGTTTCTCTTTGGTTGCCCAAAGGGCATCAAAGCCTCGTAATCAATGAGCAATTAATGCAAAGAGCATTATTGCAACTTTTAATCAGTGATTATCACCAAAGAGAAAGTCAAGCTAAATTAAGTGATCTTCTTAAGCAAACTAAGCTTAAAGAAGTCACAAGGAGAAAAAAAGACTTTTTAGCTCTTTGGTTAGACTGTGATTAAGTTAAAGATCTGAAGTCTAAATTCTTCAGTCTTATAGTAATAATTTAGAGTTTATTTTTCAACCTTTTTTGGATGAAAATCTCTAAATTATTTCTATAAATTTATTATACGAGGAGGATAACATGAGAAAAATTATTTTTATATTTGCTATGTTGCCCCTTTTTGCTTATGCAAACTCTTTAAAATGTGAAAAAAAAGAAAACAGAATTATTTGTACATATTTTTCAGACAGATCAGATAGTGAAAATAATATTGTGCTTAAATTTCATTGGATTTCTCCCAAATCTCCGCTTGATGACAGAATAAGAGAGATAAATATACCACCATATTACGGCTCTGCATATGATTATAGATTTATTCCGGGTAGAATCAAGGGTCATTGGGAAGTTAAGGTTACAAAAAAAGACTCCAATGAAACCGTAAAAGCTTACTTTGATATAAATCAAAGTGATGATGAATTTTTTAGCAATTAATTCTATGTAAGTATCCGGCCAATGCTCGGGGTACTTATAACTTATCTTGGTTCTCTTAAAACTTTTATATTTGCTTCTGATACAAGTTTATCAAAATAAGATTTTATAATATCTTTTTCTCTTTTGTTCATAATTTCTGCGAAGATTGAGTTTTTTACTTTTTTGAAAGGTATAGGTTTTACATTTATTTTTTTCTTAATATAAAAACATACAAAACCATCTTTGAGAGTTAAAACAGGGGTAAAACTGTTCTCTTTGGTTTGTTGAAGTATATAAAATAATTTCGGATTTAAGTTTTTTGTTTTTAGTACTTTATTTTTTCTTGTTATGGTATCGATATTTAACATAGGATTTTTGATTAGTTTTTCCAAAAGTTGTTTATTTTTTGAACTGTATTGTGTAACTTCTATCATTTGAGGAATGGAGTAGAGATTGATATTTCTCTGATAATAATCTTTTAATTCTTGTTCGGTAGCTCTTTTTATTCTTGTTGAAACAAGTTTTTTATATAGTTTTCTTTGTACAATTTTTTTTGCCAAATCTTTTTTGTACTGCTCTATATCAATGCCTTTTTTTGCAAGATAATTTTCAAAGTCAACTATGGAAAGATTTGCACGGGAGCTTATTTTTTCTATCTCGTCATTTATCTCAATATCACTTGCGCTCAAATCATACTTTTTGATAAGTTTTTCTTCTAGTTTTTTTCGTATGAGTGCTTCTACTGCTTTATTTACCGGTATTTTAAAATCTATGGAGTATTTTTTTATTTCATAAAGTGTTATGGGAGAATTATTTACAACTATTGAGACTCCATCAACCAAACCAGCAATCATACTGACCTTAAACAACAATATAAAAAACAAACTTCCGATATATTTTTTTATCACTTTTATGCCCTTAAATTAAAATTGAAAAAGATTTTATCATAAATTTTGCTAAACTCTGCTAAAATTCATATTAACCAATAAAAGGATCGTATAAATGATTGTAACCAGATTTGCTCCAAGCCCCACAGGATATCTGCATATAGGCGGACTTAGAACTTCTTTATATAATTATCTGTGGGCCAAGAAAAATGATGGAAAATTTTTGCTTCGTATTGAAGATACTGATCTTAAAAGAAATTCCGAAGAAGCTACAAAAGCTATAAAAGAAGCTTTTGAATGGGTCGGTCTCAAACAAGACGGTGATATATACTACCAATCCAGAAGAATGGATATTTACAAAGAACATATTGAAAAATTGTTAAATGAAGGCAAAGCATACTACTGCTATATGAGCAAAGAAGAGCTTGATAGTTTAAGAAACGAACAGATGAAGGCAAAGCAAAGACCAAAATATGACGGTAGATACAGAGATTTTTGCGGAACTCCTCCGAAGGGTATAAAGCCGGTAATTCGCATAAAGGCACCCGTTAATGAAACCATAACTTTTAAAGATGGTATCAAGGGAGAGATTTCAGTCAATACGGATGATGTTATGGATGATTTTATTATAGCAAGAAGTGATGGAAGTCCGACATATAACTTTGTTGTTGCAATTGATGATCATTATATGGGAGTTACGGATATCATCAGAGGAGATGACCATTTAAGCAATACTCCAAAACAGATAATCATATATAGAGCTTTTGGATGGGATATTCCAAAATTTTATCATGTGCCTATGATATTAAATCCTCAGGGTAAAAAGTTATCAAAAAGAGATGGTGCTATGGATGTTATGGAGTATAAAAAAGAGGGTTATCTGCCTGAAGCACTTCTTAATTTTTTGGTACGCCTTGGCTGGAGTCATGGAGATCAAGAGATATTTACCATAGAGGAAATGCTTAAATTTTTTGACCCGAAAGATATAAACAAATCAGCTTCTGCCTATAATGCCGAGAAACTTTTATGGTTAAATGCACAATTTATAAAAAGTATGAGTTATGACAGATTTGTTAAAGAGTTGGATTATTTCGGATTAAATTTAAATAATATAGAAAAAAAAGAGATATTGATTGATGCTTTAAGAGAAAGAGTTAAAACACTAAAAGAGTTTTCTCAAAAAGCCGGTTTGATTTTAGAAAGACCCTCATCTTATGAGGAAAAGGCAGTAAAGAAATTTTTAAAAGCTAATGCAAAGGAGGTAGCCAAAAAGTTTGTAGACTATTTGATTAGTTATAAAGGAGCATTGGATCTTCCGACAGACTATGAAAGATTGCTTTTTGGATTTTTGGACAAAAACAATTTAAAACTAAAAGATATTGCCCAAATAATCCGAATAGCTGTTGTCGGTAGTGCGGTAAGCCCGTCAATCCATGATATTATGTGTATCATAGGTAAAGATGAGCTTGAAATCAGAATAAACAATTTAATAATTTTTATGGAGAAAAGAGATGAGCAAAACTGAATGGGAACAAAAATGTTTGGAATATCATATAGGAGGCAAAACAGGAACACTGCTTAAAAAGCCATGCGATACGGCCGAAGAGCTTTCTATGGCTTATACTCCCGGAGTTGCCATACCCTGTAAAGAGATAGAAAAAGATGTATCTTTGGCATACAAATACACAAATAAAGGCAACCTTGTAGCTGTCGTAACTGACAGTACCGCTGTTCTCGGACTTGGAGATATCGGGTGTTTGGCAGGAAAGCCTGTGATGGAAGGTAAGGGTGTGCTTTTTAAGAAATTTGCCGATGTCGATGCTGTTGATATAGAGCTCAATATAAAAGATACCGAAGAGATTATTAAAACCGTTGCTGCTATTGCGGATAGTTTTGGCGGTATAAACTTGGAGGATATAAAAGCTCCGAAATGTTTTGAGATAGAAGATAGATTAAAAGAGATATGCAATGTTCCTGTTTTTCATGATGATCAACACGGAACTGCTATTATTTCAACAGCAGGACTTATAAATGTATTGGAACTAAGCGGAAAAAAAGCTGAAGATATAAAGATAGTTGTAGTAGGAGCAGGTGCTGCCGGAATTGCATGTGCGAAAATGTATAAAAATCTTGGGGCAAAGCATATATTGATGCTTGATAGCAAAGGTGTAATTTATAAAGGCAGAGAGGGTCTTAATAAACATAAAGAAGAATTTGCTATAGAGACTGATGCGAGAACTTTAGAAGATGCTATGAAAGGTGCGGATATGGTTCTTGGACTTTCAGGTCCCGGGATTATAACTCAAGATATGGTTAAAAGTATGGCAGAACAACCTATCATTTATGCCTGTGCAAATCCTACGCCGGAAATATTACCGAATGAAGCACATGCTGTAAGAGATGATGTTATAATGGGTACGGGAAGAAGCGATTTTCCAAATCAGATAAACAATGTTTTAGGATTTCCTTTTATATTCAGAGGTGCACTTGATGTAAGAGCTACCAAAATAACGGAAAATATGAAGATGGCCGCAGCAAAAGCTTTGGCTGATTTGGCAAAAGAGCCGGTTCCTGATTATGTAAAGGCAGCATATCCTGATAGAGACGATATGGAGTATGGAAAAAATTATATAATTCCTTCACCATTTGATAAAAGAATAGCGGTTTTTGAATCTTATGCGGTAGCAAAAGCAGCTATCGAAGATGGTGTTGCAACTATAGAGAATTTTGATCTTGATGCTTATAAAAAAGAGCTTGAAAAGAAATTTTTAGCTTAAAAACAACAGGGGTATTATACCCCTGTTATATATTTAAATCACAATTTTACCTATCTTATAATTTATTCATTTTTTAAGAGATATATCAGTTTATATTGCTATAGTTATGTTAATATTTTTAGGGTATCTCCAATAACCGACAAAGCTATGGACTATATAGGTTATTAGAGGCACTCTTTATTTAAGGAGATTAAAAATGTCTGTTATGCAATATATTGATAAAGTGCTGGCTCAAACTGCCGCAAGCAGTCCGGGACAAGTTGAATTTTATCAAGCGACGGAAGAGGTTTTGCACTCTTTGAAGCCTCTGCTTGAGAGAGAACCTAAATATGATAAATATAATATTCTGGAAAGAATAGTAGTGCCTGAAAGAACTATCATATTTAGAGTCAGTTGGGTAGATGATAATGGTATTATCCAAACGAATCTTGGCTATAGAGTACAGTTTAATTCAGCTATAGGACCATATAAAGGCGGACTTAGATTTCACCCCTCTGTCAATCTTGGTATCGTAAAATTTTTAGGATTTGAGCAAATTTTTAAAAATTCTCTTACCGGACTTAATATAGGTGGCGGCAAAGGCGGAAGCAACTTTGATCCGAAAGGCAAAAGCGAAAATGAAATTATGAGATTTTGCCAATCATTTATGGTAGAGCTCTCAAGACATATTGGAGAAAGAAGAGATGTTCCTGCCGGTGATATCGGAGTAGGAGGGCGAGAGCTTGGTTTTATGTTCGGACAGTACAAGAAATTAACAGGAACATTTGAGGGAATTTTAACCGGCAAAGGTTTAAACTGGGGCGGATCTTTGGGCAGAACGGAAGCTACCGGTTTCGGATCAGTCTATTTTGCCGAACATATTTTAAATAAATATGCAGATTCTTTAAAGGGTAAGACTTGTGTCGTTTCAGGTTCAGGTAATGTTGCTATATACACCATCCAAAAACTGTATGATATGGATGCTTTGCCGGTAACTTGCAGTGATAGTCAAGGAACTATATATCATAAAACCGGAATAGATCTTGAAGCATTAAAGGCTGTAAAAGAGATAGGTAGAAAAAGGTTGACCGAATATATCAAGCTATGTCCTGATGCAGAATACATTCCTGTTTCAAAATATCCAAAAGATGGTCATGTCTGTTGGCATATGCCTTGTGATTGTGCATTTCCGAGTGCTACACAAAATGAATTGACACTTGTTGATGCAAAAGCATTGGTAAAAAACGGATGCAAACTTGTAAATGAAGGTGCAAATATGCCTACTACTCCTGATGCTATCGAGTATCTAAAAGAGCATAAAGTGCTTTTCGGACCTGCTAAGGCTGCAAATGCCGGAGGAGTCGCAACAAGTCAGCTTGAAATGAGTCAAAATGCGAGTATGTCCAACTGGTCTTTTGCGGAAGTTGATGCAAAGCTTCATCAAATTATGAAAAATATTTTTGATATATCTTACAGTACTGCTCAAGAATACGGATGCGAAGATGATTTGTTGGCCGGTGCAAATATAGCGGGATTTAAAAAAGTAGCAGATTCCATGATAGATCAGGGATCAGTGTAAAAAAACAAAACAACCAAAACTCAAGAGCTTTACTCTTGAGTTTTGGTTACATAGTGTTCAAAAAGATATTTATGATCTTCCGGCAGAGACTTAAAAACGGCATAAGCCAATTCTCTTATCTCCCAAAGAGCGGATTTTGAAGTTCTTAAAGATATAAAATTTTGTAAACTTCTTGCATTTATACTCCAGGTAAGTTCTGTTTTGTAGCTTTCGGGCAAGCAGTATTTTGCCTTATCATTACTTATGCCTTTAAGCAAAACTTTTCTTAAATTTTCCAAAGCTTTTATGCTCATTTCATCAACAATTGCTATATTTGTAAAAATTAGATATTTCTTTGCTCTTTTTATATCGGCAGGAGTAAATTCGGGTTCGTTTTTTAACTCTTTTAATGTGTATCTTGTTGATTTTACACTCAAACTTGCCATTCTGTGACGAGCAAGCTCCTGAAGTAAAGCTCTGCTTATGCCTTTTATGTAAAAATTATAATGAAGATGTTCAAGTGTTGAAGCATGTTTGAATTTGTTGCCTACTCTGTCTATGAGATCTTTATCTTTTTCTCCACCATTATCGCTTTTATCAAAACTTTGCCAACAAGTCCTTATGGCATTTGCACAGATGATAAGCGGAGTGTGATGTAATAGTGTTACCTGCATAATAAGTCCTATTTTTTAGGACTTATTATAGCAAAATTTTTCTTATTGTTTTAATTGTAAAAGAGTGTTAAGCATTTGATCTGAAGTAGTGATGGTTTTTGAATTGGCTTGAAAACCTCTTTGTATTATTATAAGTTGAGTCAAGCTTCTGCTTAGATCAACATTACTCATTTCCAAAGAGCTGGCTTGAATAAAACCTCTTTTACCTGTTGCCGCCTGACCAATAATAGGATCTCCTGAGTTTGAAGTTTGTATGTATACTCCGCCTCCATTACTTTCAAGACCTACATTATTGGTAAAGCTTGCCATAGAAACTCTTGCCAAACCAAAGCTCCTTCCATTTGTAAAGCTTCCTATAAGAGTTCCTGTTTCGTCTACTCTTATACCGTTTAAATCACCTCCCGGATATCCGTCTTGTGAAATTCCGGAAGTATTTGAATGTGCATCAAAACTTGTCATACCGTCAAACTGATTTGCTGTTCCGAATTGTAGATTTATGTTTTGATTTGGAGCGGAACCGTTATTGGCAGTATAGGTTAGATTTGTCGGAGTATATGAGCTAAGAGAACCGTCAGAGTTAAAGCTTATATTTCCCGTCACTATATTTTTAGGATTGACTCCTCCGTTTATATCTCCCGGTTCGGGAACGGATATGATAACACCCCATTGAGCACCTCCGTCAGCTGTGTAACCTATCTTTCTAAATTCAAATCTTACGGTGTGCTTTGTTCCGAGCGAATCAAATATGTCAATACTGGAAGCATGAGTGGCAGCATTTATGATTTGAGAAATTCTTGAATTGTTTCCTATGGGAAGATTGCCTTGGAGGGCACTCATGGTAGTAGTAAATTTTTCATTCGCACCCACTCCGTTTGTTGCATCGGTTAAAGCTGTAATTTTAAGATTCATATTCCAGTCATTTGAGCCGCTGCCGGGATTTTTTACCTCAAACTTTCCTCCATCAGTTACGGTTACCAAAACACCGTCATTGCTGTCTGAGCTACTTGCCTCGCCTGTATCATTGCTACTGTCATAGTTTATGTTATTTTTAGCATCATTTTGTATTGCCTCTCTTAAATCTTCAGTTGTGGTAAAAGTTCTTGAAACAACTGTAGAGTTTGCTGCGGGAGTACCCTGGATAGGTGCCGCACCGCTTTTTACATACTGGTATTTGTAAGCTGTATATACCTCTTTGCTTGATAAGCTTGTGCCATCGCCGGCATTTACATTTAAGTCTATATTTTTCATCTTTTCAGATGTGCCGCCATTATCATTTGAAAAAGTTATATCGGCTCCGTTTACCGTGGCAACTACACCTGTTAATGAAGTTTTTTGATTGATTAGAGTTGCTAATTGCTGAGCTGTATCTGTCGCAGTAGCACCATTGACACTTCCGGTAATGCTTGTGCCGTTTAATGTCAGATTTACTGTCTGATTGCCCGTTGCCGTAATTGTTTGAGTATTTTTTGCATTTGCATAGCTTATCCATATACCTTGATTTTCCTGCAGATTAAAAGCTTCTCCTACCGAGTTGAAAAGAACTCCAAAGTCTTCACTTCTTTCATACAATTTTTTATCGGTATTAAATATATCACTTCCCCAGTCATTTTCATTATGTGTTTCTCCTGTATCTGCAACACCGTTATTGTTTAAGTCAACCGCATTTGCAAGATAATCCAAAGAATATATCGGAGCTTTATTTACTATAGAATTACCGGAATTTAAGTTTGCTTTTAAATTGATATATGTCGAAGCATTTGCCGGAGTTGTAAGCCCCGGAGGGATAGTTATGTTTCTAATCGGTGCTGTTGAGTCAATTTCACCTGTTTGCTGGTCTCTGACCCAGCCTTGAACTATATATCCGTTGCTATCTACAAAATTTCCGTTTGCATCAAAAACAAAATCGCCGTTTCTGGAAAATTTATATGTTTTTCCACCATCAGGACTGACTACAAAAAAACCATCACCTTGAATAGCAAGGTCGGTATTTTTATCAGTTGTTTGAATGGAGCCTTGTTTGAAAATTTTTGTAATAGAGCTAACTTGAGTTCCAAGTCCCACTTGCATAGGGTTTTTTCCGCCAAGTTCTCCCTGTGGGGCAGTTGCGATTTTTGAAGTTTGATTTAATAAATCAGAAAAATTAACTCTGCTATACTTAAAACCGGCCGTATTGACATTGGCTATATTGTTTCCTTCTACATCCATTGCTATTTGGTGTGCATTTAGTCCGGATACTCCCGCCCATAGTGATCTCATCATAGTTAGATCCTTTTATAATTTTTTAGTTTTTGTATAATTTTACAAGCAATTTTTGTTCCATTACCTTTTCATATTGATGGCTTTTTGTATCATTTGATCGCTTGTAGTTATACTCTTTGCATTTGCATCAAAAGCTTTTTGCATAATTATCAGTTCAGTCAATGCCGTACTTAATTGAACATTGCTGTCTTCAAGTTTGTTTGTAAGTATTTTGCCGCCATTTATATTTTGACCGTCTTTTTGGTAGAAAAATGCCTTTCCGCTGTTACTGCTTTGTATAAACATAGTGTTATTTATTTTTTCCAATCCGCCTTCATTCGGAAAATGAAAAATAGCTATTTTTGCCACAGAAGCACTTTGACCGTTTGTAAAATTTGCTACAATATTTCCATCTTCTTGTATAACATAATCATTTAAAATTCCCTCTTTTTTGCCATTGTTTTGAACAAATTTAGTCTCTCTTCCAAGCCCTTTTATCGCTGTTATACCGTCATATCCGCTGTTTGGGATATTATTATCAAGCGCAGTGCCAAGATTTAGAGTAATGGCTATTCCCTCATTTGATAAAACAGGCAGATTTGATTCAACCAATGCCCCCGTACCGTTAAACCTTAAAGTGCCTGCCTGAGCATCTACTATTTGGTAAAGTGTATTATCGTTAGGGTAGGTTAAATATTGTGCAGGATCGTAATTTATGCCTGTTTGCTTTTCTCCAATATTTTTCAATATTTTAAAATCAGCATTATATGTCGCTCCTTCTTGAGTTTGAGGAAATTGTTTTGTAAAAGTCATATCCAATATATTTTGACTGCCGTCGGGATTAAAAAGAGCTGTTGTAAAGTGATCAAAACTTTTGGCAACTTCCCGGTTTGTTTGAGGGTCTATTTGCGAATCTACTTCTATATTTAAATTTGCACCAAATTTTAAAGTTGTCGTGGGAGTAGGAGGAATATATAAAATATCAGGTAAATTTATTTTATCTTGAGCATTTATATCCGAAAGAGGAGTATCTTGCAAAGGATCTATTGTAAAAATATTTACATTGTTTATTCCCTCTTGAGAATATAATTTCCCAAAAGAGTTTAATTGCTCCTGCGATAAGTTTGCCGGTTTTAAGGTATTGTTTAAAGATCCAAGCAAATACTCTCCGTTTGCATTGACAAGATTGCCATCGCTATCTTTGTAAAAAGCACCGAGTTTGGTATAATGGACAGAATCCTTACTTTTAAATCCATACCACCCGTTGCCTGCAATTGCCGTATCGAAATTTCTATCGCTATCTACAAGTTCACCTTGGGATAAATCAAGAGATGTGCCTTGTGCATTGCTTCCAAGTCCTATATCATTTCCTATGCTTGTACAATTTAGTGCCTGGGAAAATTGTGTTTCAAATTCAGGTAAATTTTCTTTAAAACCGAATGCGTTTTGGTTTGCTATATTGTTTGCCCATGTATCTATACCGAACTGATGTGTTTTGATACCGGCAATTCCATTGTAAAAAGATCTATTCATTTGTATTTCCTACTGATATATCTCTTTGACTTGTGAAATCGGATAATAGTTGCTGCCAAGCTTTAAAAGAGCTTTTCCCTCATCAAATCTAACCGATTCTATAGGATATACTCCATAAGCGGTATTAAAACTTCCTGTTGAACCGTCACTGTAATTGGCACTTACACTGTAACTTCCTTCAGGCATCTTGTTTCCACCATTATCGGTACCGTCCCACTCAAAATTTAAAACTCCTCCTTTTTGAGGTTGTAAATTGAAAGTTTTTACTATATTTCCCTTAGAATCTTTTATCTCAACTTTACCGGTTTGAATATCATGGCTAAAATAGATTTCAAAATTTGTTGCACTATCTTTTGATAATATAATTTTATCTGTACCAAGGCTTCCCATTTTACCGATAGAAGATACTGCATTGAAGTCAGAGGTTGATTTTAGCTGATTCATTAATGCTTCCATGGTTTTATTTGTATTATTTGCTGATTCTAAAGTAGCAAGTTGAGATGTTTGAGAGAGTATTTTTTCGCTATCCATAGGATCTGTAGGGTCTTGATACTGAAGTTCGGTTAAAAGCAGTTTCATAAAGTCATCTTTTTTTAAAATACTTTCCGGATTAACTGCCTGAATATTGTTTTTGTCCGTATTTTGTGTTATAGAATTTATCATTTTTTTCCTTTATACATATTTTGGCATAATTATATTTATAGTATCTATGCTGCTTTCAGTTTCGTATTCGTCAAAGTTTTGAAACGACTCTTCATTTTGCTTTTTTTGGTGATTTTGATTTTTGTTGTTGCTGTTTTGGTTTGAGCTAAAATTCATATTTAGGTTTGTAAAGCCCATATTTACCAGTGCATTTTTAAATTCGGCTTGATTTTGTGTGAAAATTGCCATAGTATTTATATTTGAGTTGATAGTTACTTGCAGATTGTTACCTCTGCTTACAAGACTGACACTTACTTCACCGAGATCTTTTGGGCTTAAGGTCATTTTTATTCTCATCAATGGAGGTTTGAAATTTTCAATTTGTTCTTTTAAATCATTTGCAAATATATTTAAACTTTTTTGCGGTGTCGGTGCTTTTGTGTCGGTATTTAAATAATTATTTAAAGAATGAGTTGTGTTTTGAGAAAAGTTTTCCTCTTTTAGCGGTGTTTGGCTACTCTTTTTTAAAGGAGGTAAATTATTGTTTTTTTCATTGGCAGTTTCTATCTCTTGTAATTTGCTTTTTTTGCTTTTTTGTAAATTTTTTATATGTGTATCTTTCTTGATTTCTCCAATAATCTTATTGAATGATTTGCTTTTTTGAAAAGATGAAGATTCTTTTGTTTCGTTAGGCAAAGTTTTTTTGATTTTGCTTTTTTGAAAAAATGAAGATTCTTTTGTTTCGTTAGGCAAAGTTTTTTTGATTTTGCTTTTTTGCTTTTTTAAATATTTTTTATCTAAAAGAGTTATGTCTATATCCTTATCTTTTTTGTTAAAGTTTTCCTCTTTTAGCGGTGTTTGGCTACTCTTTTTTAAAGGAGGTAAATTATTGTTTTTTTCATTGGCAGTTTCTATCTCTTGTAATTTGCTTTTTTGTAAATTTTTTATATGTGTATCTTTCTTGATTTCTCCAATAATCTTATTGAATGATTTGCTTTTTTGAAAAGATGAAGATTCTTTTGTTTCGTTAGGCAAAGTTTTTTTGATTTTACTTTTTTGCTTTTTTAAATATTTTTTATCTAAAAGAGTTATGTCTATATCCTTATCTTTTTTGTTAAAAATTTCTTGTTTTATTTTGCCGGTATGCAGATTTGGTTTATTTTTTACAGTGTTGACAGTTTGATTTATATTTGGCAATATTTGTTTTTTGCTTAAATCGTTTTGTTCTTTTTTGACAAAAGTATTTGCAGAAGTGTTTATTGCCGTATTACCATTGTTTAAAACTTTAGTTAATATGGTATCTTTTTTTGATACTTGGGTTTGTATTGTTTTTGGAGTTGTTTTTTTATCTTTGATATTTTTTAGAATTTTATCGCTTAATAAAATCTCTTTTTTAGAAACAGTTTTTATTTCAAGATTTGGTTTTGCTAAAATTTTATTAACTTTTATTTCGATTTGCTTGTTGTGATTTTCTATTTTTGTGAAATTGAAAGTTTTTATTTTGATATCATATTTTTCAGCAACTTTTATCAAATCTTTAAAAGTTTTGATATCTTTAAATTCCTTTATTGTTTGTGCATTGTTTAGAATTTTGGTCAATTTTTTTGAATCGGTCGGAAAATTTCCTTTAAGTGAATTACTTTTAAGAAAAATAACAAGATTTAGCAATTCATCCAAACTTACAGAATTATTTTTGGTATCTTTGTTTTTTAAGCTTTTTGAAAAAACAGAAGTATGTTTTGTTTTATTATTTTGCATTATGGGATTTATCTCTTTTTTATCTGTTTGCAAAAGCAAATTTGATAAAAAATTTTTAAAATCCATATCAATATTTTTTTCATTTATATCAATATTTTTTGTATCTTTTTTTAATTTATTTGCAGTTATATCGGTATTTAAAGACAATAAAGGATTCATTTTTCACCTTTTAAACTTTTATAATAAGTGTTATATTATCAATATAACAAGCAATATCTATTCCATCAAATCCGTCAATAGTATAAAAAAACAGAGCGGATTTAAAGAAGCAACCAAAGACAATTAAGAAATATCACCATAATTTCAGTTTATTTGGATATAATGCATATTTAAAAACCTGCTTTTTGGCAGTTGAATACAGAAGGATATAATTAGTGCAAGAGATAAGAAATATAGCAGTAATTGCTCATGTTGACCATGGAAAAACAACTTTGGTTGATGAACTTTTAAAACAATCACACACTTTTAGAGAAAATCAAAAAGTTGATGAAAGAGTAATGGATAGTAATGACCTTGAAAAAGAAAGAGGTATAACAATACTGTCAAAAAATACGGCAATTATCCATAAGAATTATAAAATAAATATTATAGACACCCCCGGACATGCTGACTTTGGCGGAGAAGTTGAAAGGGTTCTTAAAATGGTTGACGGAGTATTGCTTTTGGTAGATGCACAAGAAGGTGTAATGCCGCAAACAAAATTTGTGGTTAAAAAAGCACTGAGTTTAGGACTTAAGCCTATTGTGGTCGTAAACAAGATAGATAAGCCGGCAGCTGATCCGGATAGAGTGATTGATGAAATTTTTGACTTATTCGTAGCAATGGATGCAAATGAAGATCAGCTTGAATTTCCTGTAATTTACGCAGCTGCAAGAGACGGATATGCAAAATATGAAATGGATGATGAAAATAAAGATTTGGAGCCTCTTTTTGAAACAATTATCAATGAAGTTCCGGCACCCAAAGGAAATATAGAAAATCCTACTCAAATCCAGGTTTTTACACTTGATTATGATAATTTTGTGGGTAAAATAGGCATAGCAAGAATTTTTAACGGAACTATCAGAAAAAATCAAAATATCTTGCTTGTCAAAAGCAATGGCGAACAGATAAGCGGAAGAGTAAGCAAACTGATAGGATTTTTGGGACTCGAGAGGATTGATATAAATGAGGCGGGAAGCGGTGATATAGTTGCTATTGCCGGTTTTGAAGCTTTGGATATAGGAGATAGTCTTGTAGATCCCACTAACCCTATGCCTTTGGATCCTATGCATATAGAAGAGCCTACACTTTCGGTTATATTCAGTGTTAACGACTCTCCTTTGGCCGGAACCGAAGGAAAATATGTAACTTCTAACAAACTTCAGGAAAGACTTGAGAATGAAATGAAAACAAATATTGCTATGAAATATGAGTCTATAGGAGAAGGTAGTTTTAAAGTATCAGGCAGGGGAGAGCTTCAGATAACTATATTGGCTGAAAATCTCAGAAGAGAAGGATATGAATTTTTGCTTGGAAGACCGGAAGTTATAATAAAAGAAGAAAACGGTGTCAAAATGGAGCCTTATGAGCTTTTGGTAGTTGATATACCTGATGATTTTACAGGAGTTGTAATAGAAAAACTTGGAAAAAGAAAAGCCGAAATGATATCTATGACTCCAACCGGTGACGCTCAGACAAGAATAGAGTTTGAAATACCCGCCCGTGGTCTTATAGGCTTTAGAAGTCAATTTTTAACAGATACGAAAGGTGAAGGTGTTCTTAATCACTCATTTTTAGAGTTCCGTCCTCTTAGCGGAAATGTTGAACACAGAATGAATGGAGCATTGGTTTCTATGGAGAACGGACAGGCACTTGGCTATTCGTTATTTAATCTTCAAGACAGAGGAACTTTATTTGTCAAACCTCAGGATAAGGTTTATATAGGTATGATTATAGGTGAAAATGCAAGAGCGAATGATTTGGATGTCAATCCGATAAAAGGTAAAAATTTAACCAATGTAAGAAGTAGCGGTGCAGATGAGGCCATTAAGTTGGTGCCTCCAAGAGATATGACTTTGGAAGCTGCTTTGGAATGGATAGAAGATGATGAACTTGTTGAGGTAACCCCCAAAAGTATCAGACTAAGAAAAAGATACCTTGACCCGACGGTAAGAAAAAGAATGGCAAGGAAAAAAGAAGCATAATAAGCACTTAAGCATTAGGTGCTTAACAAGGAGGTACAATATGGGCTTGATTTTGGCAATAGTATTTGCAGTTGGTATCTTGATACTGATGTACAACTCTTTGGTTGCAAAAAAAAATCAGGTTGATAATATATTTGCCTCTGTTGATGCTCTTTTGAAAAAAAGATACAATCTTATACCAAATTTGGTATCATCCGTGCAAGAATATGCAAAACACGAAAAAAATCTTTTGGAAAAAATTACTGATTTGCGTTCTCGTGCCATCAATCCTGCGATAAGTGAAGCAGAAAGAGTAAGTATTGACAAAGAAATGACTTCAATGCTAAAAAGTATTATGGTTGCAGTTGAAAATTATCCGAATTTAAAAGCAAGTGAAAACTTTATGCATCTGCAAAGAATGCTCAGTGAAATTGAAGAACAGATTTCAGCAGCAAGAAGAGCTTACAATCAAGCAGTGACGGATTATAATAATGCTATAGAAATGTTTCCTACAAATATTATGGCTTCTTTCATGCATTATAAAAGAAAAGCACTTTTTAGTATACCCGAAGATGAAAAAATAAATCCAAATATAAAAGACTTATTCAATTAGAGTTGCCCATTTGCCAAAAAGGTAAAATTTTATTGGAGCCTTTTTCGATAAAGAGGAGACAGTCGGATGAAAAAATTATCAGAATTGATGAATTTTTATTATGACAAGATATATCCTCAGGTTGAAACTCTCGAAAATGATAGAAAAAAAGTTCTTTTTAAAATAAAACTATCCATTTTTATATGTATATTTATAGCTATTGCAATCATAACAACAAGTTACTATATCGGTTTGCTTAAAAAAGGTATCGATCCCATATATTGGGCCATGGCCATACCTTTGGCGCTGTATGGTATTTTATATAAGTTGATTATAAGTGATTACAGGAATGATTTTAAAGATGAAGTTATACAAAAAATTGTATCATTTTTGGAACCCACTTTGAAGTACAATAAAAACGGATATATCTATAAAGAGGAATTTATCTGGAGTAATCTTTTTCAAAAAAGGATAGACAGATACAGCGGAAATGATTTAGTAGAAGGGAAAATAGGAGAGACAAATATAAAATTTTCCGATATTAAAGCTGAATACAAAACCACCAGTAAAAATAAAACAATTTGGCATACAATCTTTCGGGGACAGTTTTTTATGGCTGATTTAAATAAAGAATTTAACGGCAGAATGGTTGTGTTGCCCGATAGTGCGGAAAAACTTTTAGGAGGGATAGGCAGATTTTTACAAAGTCACAATCCGGATAGAGATAAACTTATAAAATTGGATAATCCGGAATTTGAAAAAGAATTTGTTGTTTATGCAAATGATGAGATAACCTCAAGATATATTCTAACCCATTCAATGATGCAGAGAATTTTAAACTTCAAAAAAAAGAGTAAAAAAGAGATATATTTATCTTTTAGAAATTCAAAGATTTTTGTTGCTGTTTCTTCAAAAGATATGCTTGAGCCCAATCCATTCAAGCCTTTAAATGATTTTGATACCATAAAAGAGTATTATGAGAGTTTTAAGATAGTTGTTGATATTGTGAATGAATTAAAATTAAACAGAAGAATTTGGAGCAAAAAGTAAAGAGAACAGCGCTATAAATGATGCTATCAAATAAAGATAATCCCCATAAAGATATCCTGATAGAATAGAACCTGCAAAACCTCCAAGTCCATAGGAAATGCCATGATAAAACTGCATAGAGAGTTTTTTTGTGTATATATTCTGTAAAGATAAGTAATTGTTGCGGTATGAAACAGTGCAAAACTTACCGCATGGAAGGTTTGAGTCAAAAATGATACATATATCAAAGAGGGAAAAAGATACAACAACAACCATCTTAAAATTGTTACGGATATGGAAAATTTTATAAGTTTTAAAATATTAAAGTGCATTATTCTGTCTTGCATGGCGAACATGATAATTTCGCATATTATTGAAATGCTCCAAAGATAACTTATCATTTCCAATGATATGCCGTGATCATTTTCATATATCGTAAAAAAATTATAGAAAAAACCAAAAGAGACTTGAAAAAGAAATATACTAATCCAAAATCTCCAATGTTGCAACAAAGAGAAATTAATATTTGATATATTCTCTTCTTTAAAATTAAACTTTTGCATTAAATGATATTAAAAGCCCTGTTATAAAGACAAATAACCCTATTGTAAGATAAAAATAAAGCCCCGTTTTATAACTGTTTCCAAGCTCTCTTGCAAGTAAAAGTCCGCATATCATAAAACCAAGCGATCCCCAAAGTCTACTTTTTCCATAATGTGTTTGAAGTTTTTCAAGAGCCATGGTGTCAATATGGGGCATACTAAGACCGTTTGCAATTCCAAATAATGCAATGTTAAAAAGTAAAAGATAAAAGTTATGTATGGTAAGTACCCCTATTCCTAAAAGACTGACAAGCAAAGAATATTGATAAACTTTTTTTGTAAGAGCAAATATTTTTAAAAACAAAAAAGGAGTTAAAAACCTCATCAAGGGTACTGCAGAAAACAAAAATCCGATTTGTACAGGAGTGTAGCCTACCAAATTTAGAATTTTCGGTAAAAAAATGACATATACTCCAACCCCGGCAAAATAGAAAAAGAAAAAAGAACTAAGAAGAAACATTTTTGCTTGATTTTAGCTCTATTATATAAGTTTTACTTAGCAAATCATGCAGTGTTTTGTTATCTTTTCTGAAAAAGGCAATAAGTTCGCCTATTATAATTGTAGATGAAATAACAAAAAATATATATCTTAAAAATGATTTTAAAATTGATGGATTTTGTTTTGTATCGGCATCTATAACTTTTAAATTGTATGCTTTGTATCCCGGAGTCTGACCTTTGAGACTCCAAAAAAGTATCATAACTATACCATAAACCACCCATAATGAATTTCTTGCAATCAGTGAGTTTTGCATATCCTCTTTGCCATTCATTATAAGATATGTAACCGTATAAGCTAAAGGCATCATTATCATAAACATATCCGTTAAAAATGCTTTTATCTTTGACGCAATGGAGGCATAAGGGGTGTTGTCTGCTTGTTTTTCCAATTGGCTTTTAGGTTTACCCTTTTTGATATCCCTCCATCTCATTAGTTTCCTCTGCTTCCCGGTTTTATGGCTTTGGAGCCGGTTTTGCACATTGGACAGGTTTTTGGAGTGTATATTTCAAATTCAAAATTACCAAGAGCAAAAAATGGTAAGTTTTTTGGTAGTTTACACTCTCTTTCGGGTTCTTTTTCTTCGCCGTAAATTTTACAAAAACCTCTATTTGCCAAAGCTGCAAATCCTACTATTTTGCCTCCTTCAGACTCTATTACTTTTGCCGCTTCAAGAGCTGAACCTCCGGTAGTAATAATATCTTCACAGATAAGTATTTTTTCATTCTGTTTTACCTCAAAGCCTCGTCTTAAAGTCATAACCTTGTTAACTCTTTCTGTAAATATAAATCTTGCATCCAATGCTCTTGCAAGTTCATAGCCTGCCAAAATACCGCCAAGAGCCGGAGAGCATACCGTATCTACCGATATACCCGCATTTTTTATATTTTTGGCTAAATTTGCAGTTAAAAGTTCAGCAGTTTTAGGATTTTCTAAAACTTTTGCACTTTGCAAATAATATTGTGAATGATTGCCGCTGCTTAGTAAAAAATGTCCCTCAAGCAGAGCATTTGCATTTTTGTAAATTTGTCGTAAATTCATAAGATTATACTTTCATGAGTTCAGATTCTTTTGCCTTGACAAGCTTGTCAACTTCTGATGTAAAATCATCTGTAAGTTTTTGTATGTCATCATGGGCTTTTTTGCTTTCATCTTCTGTGATTTCTTTATCTTTTTCAAGATGTTTTATTTTATTGTTGGCATCTTTTCTAATATTTCTTATGGCAATTTTAGCTTTTTCACCCATTGCTTTTGCTTTTTTTGCACTCTCTTCTCTTTGTTCAACCGTCATTGGCGGGAAGAAAAGCTTTATATTTTCTCCGTCATTGTTGGGATTTACTCCGATATTGGCACTTTGTATGGCATGTTCGATATCTTTTAAAATATTTTTTTCCCAAGGAGTTATGGTTATGGTGGTGGCATCTGTTGCTAAAACTGTAGCTACCTGGTTTAAAGCTGTAGGAGTGCCGTAATAATCTACTTTTACATTATCCAGTATGTTAACACTTACTTTTCCGCTTCTAAGAGTTGTAAAATCTTTTTTTAAAGCTTCTATGCTTTTTTGCATTCCTTCTTTTGTTTTATCTTTTATCTCATTTATTGCCATATTTATCCTTTATCAGTAATTTTGTTTTTATACTATTGTTTATACTTATAGCCAAACGACTTCTTGGTCTAATTAGTTTTTTATTTATATTTTTATTTATAAATCCGTTTTTTATATCAAGTTTTTGCCAACCGTATCCACTTAGATAAAAATTGGCCGACTTGTATTTTGTATTATATAATTTTGCCACAATCTTCTTTAAAATTCCATTGTTCGGATAAGTTTTAGGCTTAATTATATCTATATGTAACTCTTTATAATTTAAATCTCTCTTTAAATTGCTTTTGCCTACAAGAGCATTTCTGTCAAGATCAAATATATCGCTTGTCGAACTGACAGCGCCTATATTTTGATTTAGAATTGCCTGAAAACCAAACTCTTTTGCAATATTTTTAACTCTACTATTGTATTCTCCGTAAGGATAGGCAAAATATTTTGGGGTAATACCCAGTCTTTTTTTTAAAAGTTCAAAACCTTTTTTAAAATCATTTCTTAAAAAAATATCACTTTTATATGTCATATGCGGATGAGAGTATGAATGAAATTCAATATCTCCGTATTTGGATATCTCTTTTAATTCTTTCCATGAGGTATAATCGGGATATTTTTTTTCAGTAGCTTCTACATATACAAAAATTGAAAAGGGATAATGATATTTTTTAAAAAACTTTAAACCGTTTTGGTAAAAACTTTTGAAATTATCATCAATCGTTAAAACAACCCATTTATCATCAATTTCTTTGTGATTTTTAAGAGCCCTAATCAAACTGCTTAGTTTGATTACTTTATAACCGTTATCTTTGAAATAATCAAACTCTTTTTTTAACTCTTTTGCGGTTGTATTGGTTGTTGGGTATCTGCTGTCATCAAATCTGTGATAAACAAAAATATGAGCATCACTCCATAAGAAAAGAGGTAGAAAAAAAAGGGACAAAACAGATATTTTTATCCCTTTTGAGAAAGTTTGGTATTTATTTTGCTGCAGGAGCTTTTGGAGCTGCATTTGTATTGGTTGAAACTGGTATATTCGGTACAACCGGAGCTTTTTTTACAGGCTTTTCTACTTTAATATCTTCGGCTAAAGAAGCTTTTTTCGATTTGTTATAAAAATATCCAAGAGCCAAAGTATTTATGATAAATAAAAAACCTATTATAAAAGTAAATTTTGCCAAAAACCCTGCAGGGCCCTTAGCTCCAAAAAGTGACTCATTGCTTCCGCTGTAAGCACCAAGACCAATAGACGAACTTTTTTGCAAAAGTATTGCGATAGTCAATATTACAGCAAGAACAAATTGTAAAACCAATACGATGGTTGTCATAATCAATATCCTTTTTATAAAAAATAGAGTATAATTTGCTTTCTATTTTTAGATTAGCCTTGAATTATATCTAAAAAATATTAAATTCGGGTTTAATGTCAGGGAAAAAATGCAAAAAGAAGATATAAAATCTTTTGAAAAAGAGTTTTCAAAAAATGCGAAAAATTATAGCAGATACAATATAGTACAAAAAAAAGTAGCGAAAAAACTTATAAGTAAAATAAAAAACAACCCGAAAAATATATTGGATCTTGGATGCGGATCGGGAGAGTTGTATAAGCTTATTGATTGGAATATAGAGAAATTTACAGCCGTTGATATATCCGAAAAAATGTGTGCAATTCACCCGAAAAACAACCGGATAAAAGTTATCAATGCCGATTATGAAGATGAGATATTGTATCGGCATATATTAAAAAACGAAAACTTTGATCTGATTATATCTTCATCATCTTTGCAATGGTGCAGGGATATTGAAAAGGTTGTAAAAAACATATCAAATTTTTCAAGAAAGTGTGCCGTTTCTATTTTTTGTGATGGTACATTTAAAACCATATATGACATAAGCACTCTAAAAACTTTCTTGCCAAATTCTAAAAAAGTGATAAAAATTTTTCAAAAATATTTTGATATAAAATATGAAATTGAAAATTACAAGTTGTATTTTGAGGATAATTTTTCAAAATTTCGCTATATAAAAAGAAGTGGAGTCAGCGGAGGCAAAAGACAACTCAGCTATACTCAGACAAAATATCTTATAGAGAATTATCCTTTGGATTATCTTGAGTTTGAAATTTTATATATTACAGGGGACTTGAAATGTTTTTGAGTATAAAAGCCCCCTATAATTTTATAATTAGTCTCTGTTTGAAAATATTCCCAATATTTGCAAAAGCGCTATAAAAAGATTTAAAAAATCAAGATAAAGCATAACGGCAGCCTCAATCGGTGTTTCGACATTGCCTCTTATAATATTTTGTGTATCATACAGTATGAAAGCACTAAAAAGTATGGCACTGACACTGGCAATAACAAGCTGAAAAAGAGGACTTGCTGTAAAAATATTGATAAGACTTGCCACTATAACTATTATAAGAGTTATAAAGAGCATTTTTCCCATAGCTGAAAAATCTCTTGTAGTATTCATGGCAAATATGGAAAGTCCGCCAAAAGCTACGGTTGTAAGCACAAATGCCTCAGTTATGATACTTGCACCGGCAGGTGTTGCCAATAAAGCCGATAATGTAGGAGCGAGAGTCAATCCTGTTACGAAAGTAAAAGCAAAAAGCAAGACAAGATTTAATCCCTCTTTTTTCTTTGCTGCCATAAGCCCGAAAAGCAGTGCAAACTCAAGTATAACAAGACCCCAAAACCATCCTGCTACTCCCATTCTTCCGTCCGGTGAAACTTTTATTAGCGAATTTGCAAGATATGCAGTACCTATATATGCTCCGGCACTTGCAGAAAGCAAAGAGCTTGCAAAAAGCTGGTAAGTTTTTTTTATGAAGACTGCCAGGCTGCTTTTTGCAGTTGTGCTTTGCTTCTGTGTTTCATTTTGAATAGTTTTGTTTTTTATATATTCTCTGTCATATAAAGCCATTTTTCCCTCCGGTAAATTGTTGTTTAAAAAAGTTATTATATCTATATATTCTTAACCGATAGTAAACAAGAAAAATTAATCAGATTTTTCCAAGTTGATACAAATCAATGAAGATAAGTGATAATTTTGTTACTATTTATAAAAATATTTTTAATGATCAATCAGGAGTGCGGATAATGAAAACAGATAACAAAACTGATGAGCCACAATGGCTTGGCAAAAATGAACAAATTGATTTGGATGTTAGGCCCAGCTTGTCAAAAGGTGTAGATCCTTTCGGAGTTATTATGCAAACTATAGCCGGTTTAAACGGAAGAATTTTGCATATAATCAGCAGTTTTGAAACTGCACCTTTGTATGAGATACTTAGCAGACAGGGTTTTGAACATTATGCAAAAGAAAAAGACGGAGTATGGCATATTTATTTTTACAAGCAATAAGTTTTAATCCTTCATTTATACTTGCTTAATTCAATTTAAAATATTTTATGTCGCTTCTAATATTATTTTAATCTTAAATAAGCTACAATTTGATATGTATGCGGATACCCTAACCGTGAAATAGGAGTAGCTTTTGATATTGTATGATGAATTTGGTCGGCTTTTGGGAGCTGATTTGGAAAGTATGAAGCTTTTCGGGTGTAATAATATAACTGAATTTAAAGAGAAAGTTGAAGATATTTCGGATTTTTTTATAAATAAAGATGGATACATACGCAAATTTGACCATTATGGTTGGATAGATTATCTTAATTACTCTGAAGAACAAATTGACAAAGTTTTGATAAAGCAAAAAGATAATATTGCTGTAGAAGCAAAAGTTGTTATAAAAGAGATATATAATCTAATTGAGATCAACGGTTCAAATATAACTTATATAATTGATTTTATACAAAAACATACAGTCGATATTGATACGAAAGAAGAATTCCAAGACAACAATAATACCAAAATATCAGACGAGTTACCGATAGATAACTTTGAAGAAGAGATTGTTAAAGATAAGATAGATCTTGATTATAATGCAATGGCGGAAGAGTTGGATGTAGATAAAAATTTATATGATGAATTGCTTAATGATTTTATTTTTGAGAGTAAAAATGATTTGGATTTGATGGGTGCTTATATATTAAACAACAATTACGAATCACTGCTTAGAATAATAAAAAAATTAAAAAGTATTTGCATAAATTTGAAATTAAATCCGTTTTTGCCTATATTTAACAGTATTGAAAGAAATATAAAAAATAAAAATTATGACAATATAGAGATTTTTCTTGATATTTACAAGAAAGAATTAAATATTTTGTCTAAAAATATAAGATAAAAAGATAAATATAAAAGGATATTTATGAAATTAAATACAAATTCAAGTTTGAAATTGGTTAGTTTTTTTCCATTGGTGCTTTTGCTTGTGCTATCGTCATATTTTATGTATCTTTCATATCTGCAATATCAAGATACCCAAGTATTTAAAACCAAATTAGAATCAAATAAAATACTTAAAAATCTTTCTATTAATTTGGCAAGAGAGAGAGGATTGAGCTCGGCTTACCTCGGAAGTAAAGGAAAACTTGTCAAAGATGCACTCAAAAAACAAAGAAAATTGACCAATAATGCCATAAGGGATTTTAACAATTATTTTAAAAATAAACCGATTGATATAGAGCTTACCAAAATTTTTAAAGCATTAACACAGATAACAAATATCAGAACTTCAGTTGATAAAATAAATATAGCTTTCAATAAAATGTTTTTCGGATATTATTCAAAAGTAAATGCCCTTTTGTTTGATGAATATAAAAAGATATTGGATATTCGAATAACACCGGAGATAACTTCTGAAGCTTCTTTGGAAACAGATATACTCCAAGAGATAGAAAAAAGCGGACAGGAAAGAGGATTGGTCTCATATGTTATTTCTAAAGAGAGACCTTTTACAACTGAAGAATTTTCCAGTTGGCTTAGGATATTCTCTCAAGCGGATTTAACAACATTCAGTATCAATATTTCCGATATTGATCTTAAAAATAAACTTTTTACTCTTTTTCATAATGCAAATGCAAAAAAGCTTTATGATACTATTGTTAAAGCAAAGATAAATATTATACAAGGAAGCGATATAGGTTACTATCAAATTGCTCCTGCAAAATGGTTTCATTTGATGACCCGAAAAATCAGCATACTTAACAGAGCGGATAATATAGTCAGCTTAAGAGTAAATACCAAAACAAATGACTGGTTTCAAAATAAAGTCAGACCAAAACTTATATTGGCCGCAGGTGTGCTTGTACTGGCTATTTTCTTGCTTATTATAGGTCTTTTTATTGATAGATATATAAAAAGAAGTATCAAAGAGCTTGAGAAACTTTTCAGCAAAGTTGGTCAATTGGCCGATATAGACGAAGAGATTGATTTTCAAACAACTGAGGGTATTGAAAAAGGTTATCGAATAATAGAAATAGCTATTGATCAAATCCAGCAGGATAAACAGATAGCGCTTGAGGCAAGTAAAGCTAAAAGTATTTTTCTTGCAAATATGTCTCATGAGATCAGAACCCCGTTAAATGGTATCATTGGTTTTACAGAACTTCTTAAAAATACCAACATAAGTGGAGAAGAGAGAGATTTTGTTGATATTATTGAAAAAAGTTCGGAAAATCTTTTGGAAATTATCAATAATATTTTGGATCTTTCAAAGATTGAAAGTGATAAAATTGAAGTTGAAGAGATACTTTTTTCTCCTATTACCGAATTTGAAAATGCAATAGAAGTTTTTGCCGCAAAAGCTGCTGAGAAAAACATAAGATTGTCATTTTATATGGATCCTAGTCTAAGTAACTATTTAAACGGAGATCCTACAAAGATAAAAGAAGTACTTATAAACCTTTTAAGCAATGCAGTTAAATTTACTCCGATAGATGGAGAAATAGATGTAGAGATAAAAAGAGTTGGAAATGTTGATGCATTTGGAAGGACAAAAGTACAATTTTCAGTTCGAGACAATGGTATTGGAATATCAGAAGATAAATTAAAAACCATATTTGATGCATTTTCACAGGCCGATTCAACAATCACCAGAAAATATGGCGGAACAGGTCTTGGTTTGACAATCTCATCCAAGTTTATCTCTTTGATGGGCGGAAAGCTTGAAGTTGAGAGTAAAGCGGGTGAAGGTACTAAATTTTTCTTTACTTTGGAATTTGATGAATCACCTTCAAGCGAATTTAACTTTAGAAATGAATTTATCGAATACAAATGTGCATTGCTTGCAAGTGAAAAAGATAGAAAATACCACACACAGTATCTATATGATTATTTAAAATATTTTGGCTGTGATGTTGTTTTCTTTTACAACTATAAAGAGATAAAGGGTTTAATGTTCAGAGAAAACATAAACTTTGTAATTTTAGATGTTGAGTATATAAGTGAAAGTGAATTGGATGATTATAAAAAGATAGAAATTCCCGGAATTGTTATCCTTAAATCTTCCATGCAGGCAGTTGTTAACAAATATACAAATGATTATATAAAGCCCCTTTACGAACCTGTAAATGTTACAAAACTTGCAAATGTTTTAGAAAAACAAAAAGAGTTTTTACCTAAGATAAATGAAAGCAGCGAGAAAGAAAATCCACAAGAGGAAACCCCCGGAGATATTTCTACAAAAGAGCATGATTTTGATGTTGCAGAGAAAGAGAATGCAGATGAAGGAAAAATTAAGATACTTGTTGCAGAAGATAATGATATAAATCGAAAACTTATAAAAAGAACTCTTGAAAATTATAATGTAGAAGTTACTTTGGCAAACAACGGAGAGGAAGCTTTAAATGAAGTAAAAAGCAGAAAGTTTGATTTAATTTTTATGGATATTGCTATGCCGGTAATGGATGGAGTTGAAGCTTTGCATGCCTTATTGAATTATGAATTAAACAGTGGCATCAAACATACTCCTGTGGTTGCATTGACAGCAAATGCCCTAAAAGGTGACAGAGAAAGATTTTTAAATGAAGGATTCGACGAATATGTTACAAAACCTATAAAAAGCACCAGTATTGAAGCTATACTTCAAATGTTTTTAAGTGAGAAATATCATCGCGAAACACAAAAAGATAGTTTTACTAAAGAAACGGAAACAAAAACACAGAATGAATTAAAAGAAAATATCGAAGAAAAGGCTGTGCAGATATATGATACGGCTGACAACTTTGATCAGAACGAAGAAGAATCAAGCAGAAAACTAAAAGTTCATTTAGATGATATGGAAAGTGGATTTTATAGTAGCGACGAAGAAGATATGATTGGTAATTTGGAAGCAATGGATAAGGCAGAAGAACCACAAACAGAAGATAAACACAAAATTGAAAAAAAAGAAGAGGCTGAAGAAAAAACCGAAGAAGAGTCTCATGCAGATTTTTTTGATCAGGATATAAGTATTAAAAAAACAAAAAGTGATAATGAAGAATTTTTTCCATATCTTCAGGAGAGTAAAATACAATCAAATAAAGAAGAGATAGCACAAGAGACACAAAAAGAAGATAAGCCGGAGGAGAAGAGACCGGGTGAAATTGATGTTTTGATTGCGGAGGATAATGCTATCAATCAAAAACTTATAGAAAAAACCCTGGTAAGCCTTGGTTTGAATGTTGAAATTTCAAATAATGGCGAAGAAGCATTGGAGATGTTTAAAAAGAAAAAATATGATATAGTTTTTATGGATATTTCTATGCCCGTAATGGATGGCATAGAAGCTACTCATGAAATTTTAGCTTATGAAAAAGAGAATAATTTGGAGCATACACCGGTAGTAGCACTTACTGCCAATGCCTTGCCTGGAGACAGGGAGGCATTTTTAACCGAAGTTCTTGATGAGTATATTTCAAAACCGTTAAAAAAAGAGGATATAATTAAAGTTTTAAAAATATTTTTAAATTATGAAGTTAATAAAGTAGAGCCGGATAAGAGTGATAGAAAAAAAGAGAGTCATGAAGAGAATGTTTATGATACTTTTATAGATGATATGGAAGAAGAGGAGGTATATGAAAAGGAGGATGCAAGAGATGAAGAGAGAAGAAAAGAACAGCAAATAGCCCAAAAAGATGTTTTGGTATATAAAAACAATCAAATAGAAGCAAAAATATTATCAAATATGATAGAAAAAATGAATTATAAAGCTGACAGGGTGTTTAATTTTGATGAATTTTTAATGAATATGGAAAACAGTCAATATAAAATAATATTTTTCGATAAAGAGACAGAGTTTGTTGATAAAAAAGACATAATTGAAAAGATCAAAACAAGTGATCAACAAAGAGATAAAAAAACAGTTATCGTTGAATTTGTAAATGTACAGGATTTTAACAAAGATGAGGATAAACCTTTGGTTGATGAGATTATGGATAATGTTATTAATAAAAAAGGAATAAAAGAAATCTTAGAAAAATATATAAGGTAAAAAATGAGTAAAATAAATATACTTTCAGTTGATGATGATTTTATAAATTTAAAACTGGTTGGTTCGATATTGAAAAGAAACAATCATGTCAATATGGTAATAGAAGCTTCCAATGGATTGGATGCATTAGAGAAATTAAAAGCAAACAAAGATATAGATTTAATACTGCTTGATATGGTAATGCCTATAATGGATGGAACAAAATTTTTAGACAATCTGTTTGCAAATGATGAATACAAAGAAATACCTGTCATTATATTGACTACTGATGAAACAAAAAAGCAGGAAGCCTTTGAAAAAGGTGCTTATGATTTTATATTGAAGCCAGTTAGAGAACATGTGCTTAATGACAAAATAAATAAGGTTGTTGAAACTTTTTTTAGTTAAGGGCATCTACAATAGCTTACGCAGGAGTTTATATGCTTCCAAATAATGAACAAAAAAGTTGTGCGGGTAATTTTATAGTCATCTTGTCGGTTCCGCTTCTGCTTTTTTTAGTATTGGCGGTTAGTTATTTTGGCTATCTTTCTTTAAAAGTGGAATTGCACACTCTGCTGATTTTGGGATTTATTTTTTTAATATTTATATTTTTTATAAAACATAATGCCAACTTAAGCGCTTGTAAATTTAAACAATCTTTTTATGAAATAGAAGAAAAGTTAAAATTATTTTTAAGAGATAGAGAGATTGAAATAAATGAAAAAGTAAAATCACTGGCAAATATAGATGAATTTTTAGAAGATGAAATAAGTCAAATGAGAAATGACAACTTTTCTTCTGTGGCTTCAACGATATTCCCGATGCTTGGAATATTGGGAACTTTTATTGCTATAGCTATTTCAATGCCGAATTTTAGTGTGCAAAGTACTGAAGCACTTGACAAAGAGATATCCATTTTGCTCAGCGGTGTGGGTACGGCTTTTTATGCTTCCATATACGGAATATTTTTATCACTTTGGTGGATATTTTTTGAAAAAAGAGGTATAAGCAAAATTAATTCTCTTGCACAATATATAAAAAGATTATATAAACAAAATATATGCACTAGTGATGAGCTTGAAAGATACAAACTTCTTTTAGAGCAGAAAAACAGTATAAATATAGTTCGAACATTAAAAGATATATTCAATATTGATATGATAAAAAGTCTAAATCAAAGATACATAGAAGATTTTCAAATTGTTGTTGAAAAAACTTCAAATAATTTTGAAAAGATTGTTTTAGATATGCAAAATGCAACTGTAAATTTTGAAAATTCTTTAAAAGAGATGTATCACAGTGAAAATGCATTAAAGGCAACTATCAAAATAGATAAAACTCTTAAAAATTTTACCGAATCAATAGACAGACTTCAAAATAGTATAGAAAGTATAGACAAAAATCTCTCCGGTTCGGTTGAGAAAAATTTTGAAAAAGTTGACAAAGAGATAGCTGATATAGTTATAAAGTTGGCAGATTTTGGATTTTTACTTGATGAGCAGATAGAAAAAGTATTTTCGGTTATTGAACAGTACCATAAAGAAATATTAAAACAGTTAAAATAAAACAATCATGCTTCAAAAAACACAAACAAAAATAAAATCATGATTGTTTCTTTCGCCGACAGGCGTAGCATAAGTTTTACCCCACAAAATTTTAAAATTTTGTGGGGACCCCAAAGTGATAGGAATTTTTGCCGGAATTCATTTCCGACAAAAAGGAGATTTTAAGGTGAAATTTTTATTTAAAAAAGATAATGAAAATACTAATTTTTGGATATCTTATGCGGATTTAATGGCCGGGCTTTTATTTGTCTTTATACTTCTTATAGGAGCAATCGTAACAAAATCAATTTTGCTTAAAAGTGATCTTCTTTCCAATAAATCAAGACTTAAGAAAAACAAAACCGCCTTAGAGCTTAAAAATGATGAAATCAAAAGGCTCAAAAAATTACTTTTGGAAAAAAATACCCAGTTGGCATCATTTAGTAAAAAAATTATTATTTTGCAAAATGTTATAAATGATGCAAATGCCTCTTTGCTTGAAAAGGAGAGAGAATTAAAAGATTATGAAGGTAAAGTTATGGTGCTTTCCAATGAGCTTACCGATACAAAAAGTAAAATATCTTTAAAAGACGAACAGATAGTTAAGCTTTTAAATGAACTTGGAGAAAAAGAGACAAGATATGACAGACTTGTTGCGGATTTAAGAAAAACAAAGAAGAGGATAAAAAGTTTAACGGGAATTCGTATAAAAGTAATAGCCGAACTTAAAAAGGCTCTTGGCAACAATATAGAGATAGATCCAAAAACCGGCAGTATGAGATTTTCAGCATCTATACTATTTGATAAGGCAAAAGCAAGATTAAAAAAAGGAGCAAAAAAAGAGTTAAAAAAAGTATTTTTAAAATACATAAAAGCACTTTTAAGCAATCCCGACATAAAAGATCATCTTGATAAAATTATCATTGAAGGTCATACGGATAGCGACGGAGGATTTTTATACAATCTTCAATTGTCACAAAAAAGAGCATATGAAGTTATGAATTATCTTTTAACTCTTGATTTTGTAAAAAAACATAATCTTAAAAAGATCATGATAGCAAGCGGACGCTCATATCTGGATCCGATACTTGATAAAAACGGTATGGAAGATAAAGAAAAATCAAGAAGAATAGAGATAAAATTTACACTTAAAAATAAAGATGCCATGAAAGAGATAGAGAAGATATTGGATGAAAAATAGTAACAGTTTTGAGCCGGTTTATCTTCGTGATGCAAAAAGACATATAGATTGGCTTTATAAAAGGATAAAAACAATCAATGAAAATGACACAAAAGAGTTTAAAATAAAAAAAATTTCTACTTTTTCAAAATTTTTAAATTTTTTAAAAAGAGTCTTTTGAGAAATCTCTAATAAGGATTTTCGTAAAAAATATAACTTGTAGAGTAATCACTAAATTCAAAATATACTTTTTTTTCATCATTGTCTATCTTATAGTTTAAGTTTTTATCTATGTACCCATAACCGTATCGGTAAGATCTTGGTTTTTTGTCATCAGTTCCGTAGGCAGTTGAAAGCTTGTCTATACCTATAAATCTCTTAACGAGTTTATTGCCGGCATAAACATCTAAAACTCCGTTTGTACCTGTCCAATTTTGAAGGCTTCTGCCTATTTTATTTTGAGTTTCCTGTGTACATCCGGTAAAAATAAGCACTAAAACAGATGAGATAAAAATTATTTTTTTCATATATAAAACTCCCGTAAAAATTAATTTTACTATTATATCAAGTTTTCTTTGATATAATATCTCATCTTATGTATGATATTATTTTTGTAAAATACAAAGAAGGATTTATAATGCAAATAGAGATGCTTTACAGCAAGATTCACAGAGCTACTGTAACTGAAGCAAATCTCAATTATATCGGTTCTGTAACAATAGATAAGAAGTTGATAAAAAAAGCAGGATTGAAAGTTGGTCAAAAGGTAGAAATTGTCAATATAAATAACGGTGAAAGATTTAGCACCTATGTTATAGAAGGTAAAAAAAATAGCGGAATTATCTGTTTGAACGGTGCGGCGGCAAGAAAAGCCGAAGTTGGTGACAAGGTAATTATTATTGCTTATGCCATATTTCATAAAAAAGAGTTAAAAAAATTTAATCCCACAGTAATATTTGTTGATAAAAAAAATAAAATAAAAGAGATAAAAGATTATGTTTGAAAATATAGACTTAAGCAAAATGGGTGAAATGTTGCAAAAAGCCCAAGAAGAGGCAAAAAATTTACAAGAGCAAAGCAAACAAAAAGAATTCAGTGCAAAAAGCGGTGGCGGACTTATCAAAGTAAGTGCAAACGGGACAGGTGAAATCATAGATATACATATAGACGATACTCTTCTTGAAGATAAAGAGTCTTTGCAGATACTTCTTATCAGTGCCGTAAATGATGTCTTAAAAATGGTTGAAGATGATAAAAAACTTGCTGCTTCAAAGATGTTGGGTTCTCTTGGCGGATTTGGTATATAATGAAATAATCATGTTTCAAAAAACACAAATAAAAATAAAAATCATGATTGTTTCTCTCGCCGACAGGCGTAGCTTTAGTGATAGGAATTTTTGCCGGAATTCATTTCCGGCAAAAAGGAGATTTTAAAATGAAACAATTTCTACTTTTTATGTTTTTAACACTTGTACTTTTTGCAG
>CAZKWE010000037.1:0-34336 GCA_964556545.1 uncultured Campylobacteraceae bacterium
AAATACTTATAATTATTACTTCTTGTGATGAATATTATAAGAGAATATGATTATAAAAATATTATTTGAGGATAGCATAATGAAAGATATCGTTTTTTTACTTGTATTTTCAGTTGTATTGCTGTTTTTTTCGATATATCCTGCTATGAAAATAGTTGACTTTATCGGAAAAAAAAGAAACTCACACAAAAAGAATATGATATATATACTATAATATTCACAATTATCATATCTTTAATAGGCGGATTATTTTTACAGTATGGACACTTTTAGAATTTTAGGATATCTGCAATATGCGGATTGTACAGGCTGGTAGAGACAGTTATTATTGATAAAGAGATTTTAAAGAATCAATCTCAAGAATTTTTAATCGGTGTTCTTTGTCTATTGAGATAAAATTTGATTTTTTAAATTTAGTTATGGTTCTGGAGAGAGTTTCGGGAGTAGTATTGATCAAAGCAGCAATTTGACTGTTTTTTAATTGAGAAAAAAGTTCTCCATGTTCGACTAAAAGCTTTGCTATTTTGGCTTCAGTTGTCAAAATCATTTCTTGATGTATTACATTTTGTAAAATTTTTGCTTTTTTTGATATAGACTTTATAATTTCCATAGAAAAATTTGAATCTTTAAGTATATTTTCACTGAGCATTTTATAATTAACTTTTAAAACTTCCGATTTCATTACAGCTTCGGAAGTTGCGGGAAAAGGAAAATTATCAAAATTTGCCAATTCTCCTATGAGAGACACAGGAGTAAATTGGTATAAAAATATTTGCTGACCTTTTGCATTGGTTTTATAAAGTTTTATTATGCCGCTTAAAACAATATGAAGATATTCGGGAAGATCTCCCTCATAAAAAAGTATATCGCCGGGATTTAATTTTACTATAGTTGAAATATTTTCTAATTTTTTTATATTGTTACTGTTTAAACTGTTAAATAGTGCTATTTCTTTTAGATGCATCTTTGACCTTTATTCGCTTATTTCAAGAAGTGTATTTTTATCTATGATGGTAATATTATGCTCCGAATCCATATCTATAAGTTTTTTTCTTTTAAAATCATTCAGTATCCTCGAGAATGTTTCTGGGGTCATATTTAATCTTTTTGAAATATCTGTATAGGTTGAGTCTTTAAATTCATTTAGATTTTTAAGTATAAATCTCGCGACTCTCTCTTTTGTTGTTAAAAAACTACTGTCAACAACTTGCATTAGAGCGGTTATTCTACTGTTTAGAGAATTTACCAATTCTTTGCAAAAAAATAAATCTTTGCAAAAATTTTTATTTAATTTATAATAATCAATTTTTAAAATTTTACACTTTGTGATACATTCTGTAGTATTATGATATGGTATTTTATAAAAAACAGCAAGTTCTCCCAAAAAATCTACAGGATTAACCGTATGTATGTGAAGTTGTCTGCCTTTTGAATTTGTTTTGTATACATTTACTCCTCCTTCAATCAGCAAAAAAAGATATTTTGGCTTATCCCGCTCATAATATACAATATCATTTGCATTATAGTTGACTAATGTTGAATTATCTTTTAGCATTTTTATATCTTTATCGCTAAAATTTACAAAAAAAGGTATACTTTTCAACTCTATCATGCTTTCCTCATCTCTAAATATAGTATCATTACATATTTATTGTATACAATTTTTGCTTAATTTCAAATCAGTTGAAAAAATTATGAGTATTTCTAAGCTACAATAAGGTAAAATTTCATTCTTAAGGGTACCTCTATAACCTATACAGTCCATAGCTTTGTCGATTATAGACAAAGTGCAACGACAAAGGCGATATCAAAGTATCGTTGATGAGTTGTAACGAAGTATAAGTATATAGGTTATATTAGAGGTGCCCTAAAATTATTTAAAGGATTTAAAGTTGGTTTTAATTATTACGATTGTTCAAATGTTACAAATGATTATCAGTCTTTATATATGGGTTGTTATTATAGCTGCTCTTATAAGCTGGGTCAGACCTGATCCTTACAATCCGATAGTTCAAACTCTTAACAGATTGACAGAGCCGGTGTATGCGTATATAAGAAGATATATACCTACTGTTATAGGAGGAATTGATCTTGCTCCAATTATAGTGATTTTAGCTCTTCAGTTTATAGAGTTGCTACTTTCAAATATTCTTAGAACTATTTAATATCAATGAGACAGATTTTACTTTTTCTCCTTTTTTTAAGTGTAATTTTTTCAAAAGAGATTACGCTTGATTTTTTAAACTCAAAACCAAAAAGCATATATAAAGATTATTATATCTGGAGATATTTGGATCAAAATATTACTTCGGAAACTGCTTTAAAGCTTTTGGGAGATACAAAACGAGTAAATAAAAAACTCTTTATAAAATTTGCAAAAAAAATCAATGATAAAAGTTATAAAAAAATTCTAAAATGTTACAAAATGAAACCAAAAGAGTTTTTAAAAAGTGATGCTGATTGTATAAAAATAGGCTTGAGTGTCTATGATGCAACTAAGCTATCAAATCATGATTTAAAACTTATAGATAAAAAAATTATACAAATATATCCAAAACTGCATAATATTTATCAAATAATACTTAGTAAAAAACCTTTTTTAAAATTGATACAAAGCAATAAAGATACATTTTTTGATACTTTTAACAATACAGGCTCACTTTATAGAGAGAAAAATTTTAACCGACCGATAGATAAAAAATATTTGCAAAAACTCGAAAAAGAGAAAAATTTTAATCAAACCGTAAAACTTATCGTTACAGATAAAAAACTTGATAATTTACAAAAATCCATTCTTGATATAAACAGTTCAAAATTGAGTGCAGATACAAACTTTTTTCTTTTTTTAAATTCGATAAAATACAATAAGAAAAATTTGGCAAAAAGATATCTTGATTTGGCGGAAAAAAAGTTTTATTTTAGGTTTGACAAAGATAAAATTCTTTTTTGGAGATACCTTGTATGGAAAGATTTGGATGCTCTTTATAAATTAACAACAAGTTTTGATATCAATTTGTATTCACTGTATGCAAAAGAAAAATTAGGAGTAAAGCTATCTAACATAAAAATTTTAAAAAAATGCGAAGATACGAAGCCTTCAATTGATATAACAAAGCCTTTTAAATGGCTTGGAATTTTAAATATGATAAACAGCAATGATACAAATTTGACACAACTTGCCACTCGTTTTAAAAGTTGTCGGGAACTTCCTGTAAAAGCTTTTATATTGGAGAGAAAAAATTATAAAAGTTTAAACTATTTTATAATTCCTTATAAAAAATATTTAAAAAATTATGACAAAGATCGGCAAGCTCTTATGCTTGCTATTGCCAGACAAGAAAGCCGTTTCATACCATCTTCCATTTCATCTTCTTATGCTCTTGGAATGATGCAATTTATGCCTTTTTTAGCATACGCTACTGCAAAACAAAAAAAGATAAAAGATTTTGATCTTGACGATATATTTAAACCAAAAATTGCATACTCTTTTGCCTATATGCATATAAAATATCTACAAAAAAAATTAAAATATCCGTTATTTGTTGCCTATGCTTACAACGGTGGAATCGGATTTACAAAAAGAATGTTAAAAGCAGGTTTTTTTAAAAATGGAAAATACGAACCGTTTATGAGTATGGAGCTTGTTCCGTATAATGAGAGCAAAAGATATGCAAAAAAAGTTTTATCCAATTATGTCGTATACAAAAATATTCTCGGAGAAAAGATTGGCATCAGAACTCTTTTGAAAATGTTAAAGTAGTTTTGTTGTGTTGCTCATTTTCAAAAGTAATTTTCAATTTTTTTGTTTTTTGTTTTGGAAATTGAATAAGATAGCATGAACTCCATCTGTTTTTTACAGGTATCAATTTTAATATTTTGGCTTTTTTATCCAATATTTTTATATCTTCCATTGAAATATTGTTATTTAAATGAATCTGATAAAATGGATTGTTACTGCTTTTGGATTTTTCATTTTTTTTGCTTAGATATATGCTTATAAGAAAATTTTCCTTTGTATTGTCAATTTCTGAAGTTTTTATAGGGTTTAAATATGTAGCTAAAATGATAATTTTACTGTTTTGATTGTTCAATTCACCTTTTCTCGTATTTACAATACTTAATTCATGAACTCTGTCTTGATTAAGTTTATCTATAGTTATATTTTTTGAGCAACCGAATATTGAAAAAGAGAGTACAACTGAAAAGATGATTTTGAACATTATTTTTTGGCCTTGTCTGTTTTTTTTGAAGTATATCAAAAAATGATAATAATTTTATTAAACAATAAAAACAATTATTGTAGAATTATGAAAAATATAAAGAAAGAGGAAAAATTGTGCAAAAAATTTCTGTAGCTTTTACAGGCCCGTCAAATAGCGGAAAAACGACTGCGATAGTAAAAATTGCTCAAAAATTAACGGATAAATATAAAGTTGCAATCATTAAAAATGATCCCGGAGACAAGGCTATATTTGATATCGAAGGAAAAGACAGTTGGAAATTTTCACAAACAGGTGCGAATGTGGCAGTTGTTTCTCCTTCAAGAACAACACTTTTTTTACAAGAGAAAAAAGAGGTTAAAGATGTAGCAAAACTTTTTGGAAATTATGATATATTGATAGTAGAAGGGCTTAAATATCTTGATTTACCTCGTATAGGTATATTTAGAAATAAGTTGGATGAGAGTTATTTTCCCTATATCAAAGCAATAGCATGTGACAGTTCGGTTGATTTGTCGCAGTATGATATACCTAAAAATCTTGATATTTTGGATTTGAACGATATAGACGGATTAATTAAATGGATATTTAAAAACGGAGTTAAAGATGATTGAAATTATTGAAGCTGTTGAAAAAATAGCACTTAGAATCAAAGATGCATTTGTAAGCGAGGATGTACTCTACAGCAATACTGTCAATGCCACCGGTGATGTGCAGTTAAAGCTTGATATAAAAAGTGATTTGATTGTTGAAGAGGAATTAAGCAAAGTTTTTACTCTAAAAGATATAGTAAGCGAGGAAAAAGAAAAAATTTTAACCGTAAACCCAAAAGGCAAATATACCATAGCATACGACCCTCTTGACGGCTCGAGTTTGGCTGATGTCAATTTAAGTGTCGGCTCAATTTTCGGTATATACGAAGGCGGACTTAGCGGAAAAAATTTAAAAGGAGCCATATATGTTATATATGGCCCTAGAGTTGAGCTTGTTGTTGCAAAAGAAAATGTGGAAATATACAAATTAAAACAAAATAATAAATTTCAATTTTTAAAAGAGCTTCATTTAAATAAAAAAGGGAAATTAAATGCCCCGGGAGGCACTCAACAGTTTTGGACTCCATATCATAAAAAAATGATAGATAACTTTTTTAAAAACGGTTATCGACTCAGATACAGCGGAGGAATGGTGCCTGATCTTCATCATATACTTTTAAAAGGCGGTGGAATCTTTTCATATCCCGCAACTGACGATATGCCAAAAGGCAAACTTAGAATGCTGTTTGAAGTTTTTCCGTTTGCCTACATTTATGAAAAAGCCGGCGGAGAGGCAATAGACGGCAAAAGAAGATTGCTTGATTTGACTCCGGAACATATACATGATACAACTCCTTGTTTTTTCGGTTCATATGAAGAGATACAAATTGTAAAAGATACTTATGAAAAAGCTAAATTATAATGTCAAACAGTAATAACGATAAAGGGTTAAATGAGTATGAGGTCGTATTGAAAAATATGACAGAAAAATTAAAAGAATGTCAAAACAAAAACAGTATAAACAGTTGTATAAAATGTGATAAGATTATAGGCTGTAAGATTAGAAACAGATATGTAAAAGCCGTATATGACAGTATGAACAAAGGTCAAAGCGGTGGATTTGAATTTTAATATAAGTTAATGAAGGGAAAAAAATGGATAACAAATGCGAAAGAGCCTACATAACAACACCGATATATTATGTAAATGATATTCCTCATATAGGACATGCATATACTACTATCATATGTGATACACTCGCCAGGTACTCAAGACTTATAGGTCTTGAAACATTTTTTTTGACAGGCACTGATGAGCATGGACAAAAGATAGAGGAAGCTGCAAAAAAAAGAGGAAAAAGCTCTAAGCAGTATGCTGATGAAATCAGCGGATATTTTAAAAGTTTATGGGATGAATTTGAAATAAGTTATGACAAATTTATAAGAACTACCGATAAAGAGCATATAAGAGGAGTTCAGCATGCATTCGAAGTAATGTATCAAAAAGGAGATATATATAAAGATATGTATGAGGGGCATTATTGTGTCAGTTGCGAATCGTTTTTTACAAAAAATCAGCTTATAGACAATGAATATTGTCCGGATTGCGGAAAATCAACAAGTATCGTAAAAGAGGAAAGTTATTTTTTTAAACTTTCAAAATATGAAAAAAAATTGCTTCAATGGTATAACGATAAAGAAAACTGCATTTTGCCAAAAGGTAAAAAAAATGAAGTTATAAGCTTTGTAGAGCAAGGGCTTAAAGACCTTTCGGTAACAAGGACAAGTTTTGATTGGGGAATTAAACTTCCAAAAAGCATAAATGATCCAAAACATGTTATGTATGTATGGCTTGATGCACTCTTAAACTATATAACGGCTCTGGGATATGGCGGTGATGAAAAACTTATAAAATTCTGGCCGGCAACAGTACATGTTGTGGGAAAAGATATCTTAAGATTTCATGCTATTTACTGGCCTGCATTTTTAATGAGCTTGGATCTTCCTTTGCCAAAACATATTGCAGCTCACGGATGGTGGACAAGAAACGGTGAAAAAATGAGCAAATCAAAAGGAAATGTCGTCAATCCAAGAGAAGTTGCCAATGCTTACGGACTCGAAAATTTTAGATATTTTATGCTTAGAGAAGTGCCTTTTGGCCAAGACGGTGATTTTTCTCAAAAAGCTTTGATGGATAGAATAAATTCAGATCTAAGTAATGATCTTGGTAACCTTGTAAATAGAGTTCTTGGCATGAGTGGTAAATATTTTGATATGAAGATTGACTCAAAAGATATTGAGAAATTTCATAAAAAAGAACTTGATGAAGCAAATGAAATTATTAAAAATTTATATATTTTTATATTTGATATGCAGCTAAACAGATATTTGGAAAATCTTTGGAAGATTTTAACTATTGCAAATCAGTCTATTGCAACTTATGAACCATGGAATAAAATGAAAGAAGGAAAAAAAGAAGAAGCAATGGCACTTGTTGCTTTGGTAGCCAATCTTTTGGTAAAAGTCAGTATTTTGCTTCACCCTGTAATGCCAAAAAGTACCCAAAAAATAGGCTCTGTATTCGGCTTGGAGATAAATGAAAAAAGTTATGAGAAATATATTGATAAAAATGAGCTTTTAGAAGTTACAACTTTACAAAAAATTCCCCCGCTTTTTCCAAAGATAGAAAAATTACTTATGGATTCACCCGAACCCACAACATCAACAGATAAAGCAAAAAATGATAAAAACAGTATCAAGCATGAAAACAGCGGAATTATTACTATAGATCAATTTTTTCAGACAAAGCTAAAAGTAGGAACTATTCTCGAAGCAAAAGAGATAGACGGGAGCGACAAATTACTGAAATTACAAGTTGATTTGGGTGAAGAAAAACCAAGACAGATAATAGCAGGTATAAAAATGTATTATAAGCCTGAAGAGCTTACGGATACACAAATTTGTGTAGTTTCAAATCTAAAACCGGCTAAGATTTTCGGTCAAAAAAGTGAAGGTATGCTCCTTGCTGCAAAAGATAAAAACAGACTCTCTTTGATAAGGCCTGAAAATAGAGTTTCTAATGGCTCAGCAGTTGGATGAGAATAGAGAGTTTAGTTAGGATAATTGACGGAGAACTTTTAAATTTTCCGTCAATTACATATATAGACCAGCTAAAAACAGATCCTAAAAAGATAAAAAGAGCTGATGCATTTATATGTAAAAATGATAATCAAAAAGATATTGAAAATGCAATACATAGTGGTGCTTATGCTATTATCAGCGAAAAAAAACTTCAAATAACGGATAATGAAATCGCATGGATAAATGTTGACAGTATTGAAAAAGCTATTATAAGGTATTTAAGATACAAAACAATACAGCTTGAATCAAGATTTTTTTTATGCGACAGTGTAACTTATGAGATTTTAAAGAGTATTAGTTTTTCTAAAGATATTCTTTTTTTAAATGATGATGTTTTTGATAATTTTTATTCCATAGTTAATGCCGGCAACAATACTATTTTTATCTGTAAAAACAAAAAAATTGTAAATGATATATATCCGGCTTATTTAAATATCGATAATCCTGAAACCAATTTTATAAAAGTTATAAAAAATTCTCTTTTTTTAAGCGATTTTATTTATAAAGATATGTATTATCAAGATATTAAAATACCTTATATTTTTATAAAACAATTAAATAAATCATTGAAATTTTTAGAAAAATTTTCATTGGAATTTTCTTTAAATAATTTATCTGTAAAAAATCACTTTTATCCTATTTTTGTAGATAATTTATTTCGTATTCAGGATTTTGGACAAACAAGCAAAGTATTGATAGAAGAAACGGATGAATTGCTGATAGAAGAAGAATTGAAATATCTTAAAACTAATGCAAAATATGCAAAAATATCTCTTTTGCTACCTAAAAATTTTACTAATATTTCTACCGATATAGATATATACAAATATGATAGTTTTTATGATATAATAAATATAACTAAAAAAGATTATAATTTTTTTCTTATTTTTAATAAAGAAAAAATAGGTATATTTTCATTTTTAAAAGAGATGAAACAAATTGGAAACGAAAGGAGTTTATTTTGAGTGACGAACCCGACTCGAGTAGCAATAGCTACATAAGAGAGTATTGGGATATAACAGGTGGTATATTATTTGCCTTGTTTGCTCTTTATATTGAGCATTTAAACCTCCCTATCTGGGCAGCGGTTTTTTCAGCGCTATCAATAGGGTTGCTATCTATAACTGTATCCGAAATTGCCGAAATATTAGCCCACAGGATCAGCGAACCATACGGAAGTTATCTTTTGACTTTTTCTGCGGTCACGGTTGAAATTATTCTTCTTTTTAGTATTTTATTGCAAAGCGGGGATAACACAAATGCCGTAGAGACCGTTAAGGGAGGTATTGTATCCGCTGTTTTGGTGGACATGAATGTACTTTTAGGCCTGGCTGTATTTGTAGGAGGTCTGTCCTTTAAAGAACAACAGCACAATGAAGATACTTCAAGTTCTTACACAACGATACTTTATGTATCATCTTTGGCACTGCTGGTGCCGGGAATTCTTGACTATACAAAACATGGCAATGAGATTATCAAAAATGCAAGTTTATCAATATCTTTTGTTTTATTCCTTTTTTATATTGTTATACTTATATTTCAAATAAAAACGCATACCCATTTTTTCAAATCAACCGCGAGAAGCAGAATATTTAGATATAAAAAGATGATAAAAGAACACAGGCTTGATGAAGAAGAGGATGAGAAAGATGAAGGGGTTTATTATGTATTTGATCATTTTTCATTGCCTTTAAATTTTTTATCAATGTTTATACTTATATTTGTTATAGGTGTAATGGCGGAAGTTTTTGCAAGTAAAAGTTTGCCCCTTTTTCATAATTTTGGTATCTCAACAGGTATTGCAGGTCTTTTGATTGCCGTTATCAGTGTTACACCGGAAATTTTTACAGCCATTAAAGCCGCAAAAAATGATCAGATACAACGAGTTATCAATATTGCCATGGGAGCTTCTACCGTTTCAATTTTGTTAACAGTACCTATACTTATGTTTTTAGGCTATGTGGTAAATATAAATCTTACATTAAATTTCAATCCTTTGGAAGTCGGGGCATTGATTTTTACTATTATACTTGCATGGAAAACAACCGATGACGGTGAAACAAATTATTTTGAGGGTTTATCCCATCTTATGCTGTTTGTCTGTTATGCGATAATAGCAGCTTTTTATTGATATTTAAATGTATTTTGGATAAAATCCTACAATTTTACACAATGAGGTATTAGGCTATGAAAAAATATTTTAAAATAATCGGTATTGCTTTTTTGCTAATGTTTTTCAGCATATCATCACTACAGGCAAAAAAGATAAAATGGCGTTTGGCTATGAGTTGGCCGACTTCTTTGACTCCTATATCAAGTCCTTCAATCAAACTTGCACAATATATGAAAGAGATGAGTAACGGCAAGTTTATCATAAAAGTAGAAGGAGCTGAAAAAACAAAATCAGCTCTTGGTGTATTTGATATGGTAAAAGGCGGTTCCTACCAAATGGGCCATACTACTTCATATTTTTATATCGGTAAGGATCCTTCTTTGGTATGGTTTACTACCGTTCCGTGGGGAATGACAAAAGATGAGCAATATGCCTGGTTTTATTATGGAAACGGTATGAAATATATGGAAGAAGTTTATGCAAAATACAATATGCTTGCATTTCCCGGAGGAAACACCGGAGTTCAGATGGGCGGATGGTTCAGAAAAGAGATAAAAAGTCTTAATGATTTAAAAGGTCTCAAGATGAGAATCCCCGGATTTGCAGGAAAAGTTATGGCAAAACTCGGGGTTAATGTTGTTAATATTCCGGGCGGTGAACTTTATACTTCGCTTGACCGCGGAACCATAGATGCGCTTGAATGGGTAGGACCCGGAATGGATATAAAAATGGGCTTTTACAAAGTTGCACCTTATTACTACACAGGCTGGCACGAACCCGGAGCCGAAACATTATTTTATGTAAACAAAAAAGCTTTCAACAAACTTCCTAAAAAATATAAAACTATGCTTGTAACAGGTATGAAAGCTGTTGCGGCAGATATGTTTATGGAAAACTTTGCCGATAGTGTTACCGCTTGGCAAAAAATGATAAAAGAGATACCAAGTATCAAAGTTAAAACTTTTCCTATACCTGTTTTAAAAGCTATGAAAAAAGCTACAGATGAAATTTTAAATGAATATGCTTCAAAAGATCCGACATTTAAAAAAATAATGAATGATTATATGTCATACCAAAAGAAAGCAAGAGTTTGGACTATGATGAGCGAATACTACTATCTAAAAGCCTCTAAAGAAGTAGAAAATATCAAATAAATTCAATGAAAGGAATACAATGAAGAAGATTTTTAAATCACTAATGTTTGTAGGTGCAATAGCACTTTTAACCACACCGGCTATGGCAAAGAAGATACGATGGAGAATGGCTCTTAGCTGGCCATCAAATCTAACTCCCCTCTCTTCTCCTCCTGTAAAACTTGCTAAGCTTATGAAAGAGATGAGCGACGGCAAGTTTATCATAAAAGTCGAAGGAGCAGAAAAAACAAAAGCCGCTCTTGGAGTATTGGATATGGTAAAAAGCGGATCATATCAAATGGGTCATAGCGGTTCATACTACTGGATAGGAAAAGATCCGAATACCGTATGGTTTACCACAGTTCCATGGGGAATGACTACTGCAGAGCAGTATGCATGGTTTTACTATGGAAACGGTATGAAATATATGAAAAAAGTATATGACAAATTCGGAGTCTATAGCTTTCCAGGAGGAAATACCGGAGTTCAGATGGGCGGATGGTTCAGAAAAGAGATAAAAAGTCTTAATGATTTAAAAGGTCTCAAGATGAGAATTCCCGGATTTGCAGGAAAAGTTATGGCAAGACTCGGTGTTAGTGTTACAAATATTCCGGGCGGTGAACTTTATACTTCGCTTGACCGCGGAACCATAGATGCACTTGAATGGGTTGGACCCGGAATGGATATAAAAATGGGCTTTTACAAAGTTGCACCTTATTACTATACAGGCTGGCACGAACCTGCTAGCGAAATGCAATTTTTGATAAATAAAAAAGCTTTCAACAAACTTCCTAAAAAATATAAAACTATGCTTGTAACAGGCATGAAAGCTGTTGCGGCGGATATGTTTATAGAAAACTTTGCCGATAGTGTTACCGCTTGGCAAAAAATGAAAAAAGAGTACCCGGGCATCAAAGTTAAAACTTTTCCTATACCTGTTTTAAAAGCTATGAAAAAAGCTACAGATGATATTATGAATGAATATGCTTCAAAAAATGCACTTTTCAAAGAGATATGGACTGATTACAAAGCTTATCAGAAAAAAGCAAGAGTTTGGACTATGATGAGTGAATACTACTATCTAAAAGCTTCAAAAGAAGTTGAAGGAGTAAAATAAGACATTAAAGAGTGCCGAAGTTTACTGTGGCACTCTTGTCTTTTAATAGCCATGATACTTTTAACTATAGAAAAAAAACTTGACAAATTAATTGACTGGATGGGAAATATCCTTGTAATTATACTTTTACTTATGATACTAAATGTATTTTATGATGTTATTATGAGATATATTTTTCATAACAGTTCTATTGCCATGCAGGAAATGGAGTGGCATCTTTTTTCAATTGTTATACTTTTTGGAGTGTCGTACTCCCTCAAAGAAGATGCACATGTAAGAGTTGATTTTGTTTATGATAGACTAAGTGTAAAAACAAGGGCTATGATAAATATAATCGGCACATTAATTTTTCTTATTCCGTTTGCCATACTCATTATTTACGGATCATATCCGTTTGTTATGGACAGCTATACAACCAATGAAACTTCAAGCGATCCCGGAGGATTGAAGCATTTATGGATGATAAAAGCAGCAATTCCCGTGGCAATGATAGTTTTATTGATTGAAGCAATTCACTATATTATAAAAAATATTAATATATACAGAGGCATAGAAGAATTACCGAAAGAAGATCCTCAGGGGGCACTCTCATGATAGGTATCTATATGTTTGGAGCAGCTCTTGTATTGCTTGTTGTAGGATATCCGGTAGCTTTTACATTTGGTGCTGTTTCTATGTTTTTTGGTGCAATGGCGGCATTTTTGAACATTGTTCCTGATAACTGGAGCTTTTTACACTTTTTTGCCGGATGGGATTTTGCTGATTTTACTGATGAATTTTTGCAAATGTTTGCCATGATGCCTTTTAGAATTTTTTCTATTATGACAAATAAAATTCTTATGGCCGTACCTTTGTTTATATTTATGGGTATAGTTTTGCAAAAATCTGATCTTGCAACAAGATTGCTTGAATCTATGGGTGTACTTTTTGGAAAAGTAAGAGGAGGATTGGCTGTAAGCACCGTACTTATAGGAACACTTTTGGCTGCTTCAACCGGTGTTGTAGGAGCAAGTGTTGTTGCTATGGGAGTTATATCACTTCCGATTATGTTAAAACACGGATACTCTAAAAAACTCAGCACAGGTACTATTTGTGCTGCCGGAACACTTGGACAGATAATACCTCCTTCAATCGTTTTGATAGTCTTAGGTGATGTTTTTCAGCTTCCCGTAGGAGATCTTTTCAAATATGCGTTTTTTCCGGGATTGGTTTTGGTTGCAGTTTATGTAATTTATATTTTGAGCGTATCGTTTTTGCACAAAGATGTAGCACCTGCAATAAAAATGGATAGTCATTATACAAAAGCCCAAAATATAAAAAAGGCTCTTATATCCATAATTCCACCGCTTATATTGATAGTACTGGTTTTGGGATCTATATTTGCCGGTATTGCAACTCCGACTGAATCGGCCGCAGTCGGCTCTATCGGTGCATTAATACTTGCCACAGGCTATAAAAAATTAAGCCTCAATATGATAAAAGAGGCAAGTCTTGGCACTATAAAGATAACTGCTATGGTTTTTGCCATTCTTATAGGAGCAACAGCCTTTTCTATGGTATTTGTTTACAGCGGAGCAGATGATATAACTGCTCAGTTTATGACTCATTTGCCGGGAGCTAAATGGGGATTTTTGATTCTTTCTATGTTGGCGATTATGTTTTTAGGATTTTTTATAGATTTTATAGAAATATCATATATAGTTGTTCCTATACTTTTGCCTATAGCTCATACTATCGGCTTGGATCCTCTTTGGTTTGCTATACTGATTGCACTAAATCTGCAGACATCATTTTTAACTCCTCCATTTGGATTTTCACTTTTTTATTTAAAAGGTGTAGCACCTCCGAATGTAAAAACGACCGATATTTACCAAGGGGTTATACCGTTTATTACTTTGCAAATCTTGGTTCTTATTTCTGTAGTTGTATTTCCCGGATTTTATGGATTTAATACTTAATTTACCATTATTAAAGATAAAAAAATATCTTAATGAAAAAAAAATTTTTACTATAGCAATTGACGGAAAATGCGGTGCGGGAAAAACTACCTTGGCAAAGCACTTAAAAGAGTATTTTGATAAATACTCTTTACCTTGTGTTATAGTACATCTGGATAATTTTATTTATCCAAAAAAATTTCGTTCTTTTTATTCTACTCCAAAAGATTATGATATAAACAGATTTTTAAAAGAAGTTTTAATACCTTTAAAAAATTCTAAAACTGCTGCTTTTTGCTTATATAGCTGGACTGATGACAACTTTTCTAAAAAGCAAATCATAAATCCTCCTATAATTCTTTTGGTAGAAGGCGTAAACAGTGCGGACAAATCACTAAATGTTTTTTTGGATTTTAAGATTTTTATCAATTTGGATAAAAAAATAAGACAACAAAGAGTTTTAAAAAGAGGAAATTTCAGCAAAAAAGAATTCGAATTTTGGAGTAAAACCGAATCTGAAATTTTTAAAAACAGAGATATTGAAAATTACTATGATTTTATATATAATGTCAACTAAAAAAGCATTGGAGAAATTATGGTAAAAGCAATCTTTACCGCTTTATTTTTGATATCATCCGTTTTTGCAGCTAAAAAGCCTGTGTTAAACATATATACTTATGATGCCTTTGCAGCTTCATGGGGGCCTGCACCAAAGATTAAAAAAATTTTTGACAAACTGTATAACTGCAATCTTGTGTTTACTCCGGTTCAAAGTTCTATCGGAGCTTTGAGAAAGATACAACTTGAAGGGAAAAATACTAAAGCAGATATACTCTTAGGACTTGATACCAGCAGTATGCAAATGGCTGAAAAAACAGGACTGTTTATACCGTATAATGCAGATATTAAAAATTTGCAGTTGCCGATAAAATGGAAAGATAAAATTTTCCTTCCTTTTGACTGGGGATATTTTGCCTTTGTGTATAATAGCAAAACAATGAAAAATCCTCCACACTCTTTTGATGATTTGCTCCATTTGGATAAAAATACACAAATAGTCATAGAAGATCCAAGGTCTTCAACTCCGGGACTCGGACTTCTTTTGTGGGTAAAAAGCATATACAAAAACAGAGCAAAAGAGTATTGGCACAAACTCTCACCTAAGATTCTAACTATTACAAAAGGTTGGTCGGAAGCTTATGATCTTTTTTTAAAAGGTGAAGCCGATATGGTACTTTCTTATACCACATCACCGGCATATCATATTATAGCCGAAAAAAAATACAACTATAAATATGCCCATTTCAAAGAGGGTCACTATATGCAAATAGAAGTTGCAGGAATACTAAAAAGTTCAAAACATAAAAAGTTAGCCAATGATTTTATGAATTTTATGCTAAGCAGTAAATTTGCAGATATTATACCTACAACAAATTGGATGTATCCGGTAGTTAAAACTTCCAAACCTCTTTTGCAACCTTTTTTGGACAGACCCAAAAAAAGTATTTTACTTAATGATAAAGATATTTTAAAATATAAAAAAGAGTATATCCAAGAATGGCTTGATGCTATCAAAAAATAATTATATACCCGGAGTAATTCTCTCTTTTTTGCTTTTGATATTTATATCGTTTTTACTATATGAGCTTTTCTTTTTTCAAAATCCAAAAAATATTTTTACCGGCTATTCTTCTTATATATCAAATCTTTTAAAGTTTACCTTTTATCAGGCGAGTATTTCTTCATTCTTGTCTTTATTTTTTGGTATTCTTATATCATGGAGTTTGTCACATTTAAGATATATGCCTTTTAAAAATATGATTATATCTTTGTTTTCTTCCGCATTGGTTTTGCCAAGTATTGTTATAGTGCTTGGAATTATAACGGTTTTTGGAAAACATGGATGGCTAAACGAGATATTTTATTTTGTATTTGGTAAAAGTTTCGGCGGATATATTTATGGACTGGGCGGTATTTTATTTGCCCATGTTTACTTCAATGCCTCATATGCCGCAAGGGTTTTTTTTGACGCTTTCAAATCCATTCCCGAGCAAAGATACAAACTGTCAAAAAATCTTGGTCTAAATATATTTCAAAGATTTTATTACATTGAGTTGCCAAATGTCAAACCTTATATATCGGGTTTGGCTTTAACTATATTTCTTTTATGTTTTAATTCTTTTGCTATAGTATTGATTCTTGGCGGAAGCCCTGCTTACAATACCATCGAAGTTGCGATTTATGAAGCGTTAAAGCTTGATTTTGATATCCCTTTGGCTGTAAAACTCTCTTTTTTACAAGTTGTCATATCGTCAATACTTATAATTTTTATCTCAAGAAATTATACTGCGACAAATATTTCAATTAAAAATGATAAAAAAATAAAATGGCTTGAAACCAAAAAAGAGTTATTTTATCACAAAAGTATTGTTTTTATTTTTTTAACTATTTTTATATTGCCTCTTTTAGCAATACTAACTGACGGATTGAATGCTAATTTTTCAAAATTATTCTCTGAAAGAGAATTTTGGAAAGCTTTTGATATGTCTGTAATTATTGCAACTTTTTCTTCATTTTTGCTATTGATTGTTTCATTTGTTTTATCGTTTGCAAAAGCTGATCTTGTGATAAAAAGCCGATACGCCGATTTTTATTTGAGAATATTTTTTGAAAAAATGATAACTTTGTCTTCTTCGGTTTATCTTATAGTTCCGTCAATTGTTTTGGGAGTCGGATTTTTCTTATTTTCTCAAAATTTTTCCTGTCCATTACATTTTACAGCGGTTGTTGCACTTATATTTGCCAATATGCTTCTTGCTTTACCCTTTGCATTCAACACAATGTACCCTCAGATTTTCCAGATAAAAAGCAGATATGATAAAAATATCAAAACAATCGGAATTTGTTTTTTTTCTAAATTTTTTTATATTTATCTTCCAAATTTAAAAAGACAAATTATTTATACTTTAGCTATATCTTTTTCATTTAGTCTTGGTGATTTAAGCATCATTGCACTTTTTGGCGATAAAGATATAACAACATTGCCTTGGTATCTTTATCAGAAAATGGGTTCATACAGAACAAATGATGCTTCAGGTATAGCTTTAGTACTTTTAGTACTGGTTTTAGGCATATTTTTTACAACATTGAAGGCAGGCAGTGTTAAAAATCGATAATTTACAATTTTTCTACAATAAAAATAAAAAAATATATCAGTATGACTTAAATGCCGCTTCCTCCGAGATAGTATCCATAATGGGTAAAAGCGGGAGTGGCAAATCTACTCTCCTTGATATCATTGCAGGCTTTTTAGAACCTATCGAAGGTGAAGCTTTATATAATGATAAAAATTTTTTAACTTTAGAGCCCCAAAACAGACCCGTATCTATACTTTTTCAAAAATACAATCTTTTTGAGTATCTTAATGTTGAGCAAAATATTGCTGTTGGTATTGATAAAAGCTTTAAAATTACCAAAAACAAGTCTTTTGTGATTTCTCAAATTTTAAAAGAAGTAAATCTTGAAAATTATCAAAAAAGAGCCGTGTCCTCTCTCTCCGGAGGCGAACAACAAAGAGTGGCATTAGCAAGAGTTTTAGTTATGAATCGTCCTATTTTGCTGCTTGATGAGCCTTTTGGAGGATTGGATAAAACTACAAAAACAGATATGCTAAATCTTGTTAAAGATATAACAGTAGAAAAAAAACTCATAACTATAATGGTTACTCATGATGAATACGATAGCACTCTCATAGCAAGCAAACACTATTTTATAAAAGAAAATGATACTGTAAATTCCCTTGTGGAAACAGATATTTGCAAAACAGATACCATGTGTAATAAAAATTGATTTTCACAAAGGCATCAAGGCTTTATATCTTACCGAGTTCTATCTATTTTATAAAAAATTATTACTATTTCAATAACTATTTGATAAAATATATTTATTATGTTTTAAAGGATTGAATTGATTGATTTTACAAATGAAACGGATACGGATATAGATATCAAATTATGCAAAAAAATCTCAGATTATTTAACAACTGAAGATATTGAACTTGTTGCGGTAAAATCAGAAGATATAAAAATTTTAAACAAAGAGTATAGAAACATTGATAAAACCACAGATGTTTTAAGTTTTCCTTTTGAAAAAGTTCCCAATTCGCCACTAGGCAGTATTATCATCAATATAGATAAGGTAATTGAAAAATCAAACGAATTAGGTCATAGTAAAAACGAAGAGTTTACTCTGCTTTTTTTGCATGGTCTTTTGCATATACTTGGATACGACCATGAATGTGATAACGGCGAAATGAGAGAAAAAGAAAAAGAGATAATAAAAAAATTTTCTTTGCCAAAAAGCTTAATTGTCAGGAATATATAATGGAATATCTTATATTTGTTATTGCACTGTCTTCTCTTATTTACGGGGCGGATTTTATCATAAACGAATCAGAAAAAATTGCACTTCATTTCAATATCTCTTCTTTTGTCATAGGTGCTTCGTTGATTGCATTTGGTACAAGTCTTCCAGAAATGGCCGCTTCTATGACGGCAAGCTATTACCATAAGAGCGATATGGCTGTCGCAAATGTAATAGGAAGTGTAATTTTCAATATCTCATTAGTTTTAGGACTTGTTTTCTTTATAGCAAAAGATATCAATCCGAAAAGAGATCTTTTCAAAAAAGACAGTGCATGGGGACTTTTTCCCGTACTTATTTTTATAGTTATGATAATTGACGGTGAGATAAGCAGAATTGACGGAGTTTTATTTATATGTGTTATGATAGCTTATGTTATATTTTTGTCTTCCGATGCAAAAGAGTTAGCAAGTGAGATAGATAAAAATTTAAAACAAGAAAAATTTAACTGGTTTAAGAGTATTTTTCTGTTAGCTATCGGTTTTGTGCTGGTTATAGGTGGAGCTGATTATACTATAGAAAGTGCATCACACATTGCAAAAAATCTTGGGGTTAGCCAATGGCTTATCTCTTTGCTTCTTATAGCTTTCGGTACAAGTCTGCCCGAACTTGTCGTAAGCATAAAAGCTGCACGCAAAGGCAATGCCGATATGGCAATAGGCAATATCATAGGATCAAATGTAGCAAATTTCAGTATGGTTTTGGGTGGATCAGCATTGATAAATCCGCTTAGTGTAAATGTGAGTAAAAATTTATTTGATATAGTCTCAGTACTTGTTGTTTCGATAATGCTTGTTTTCATAACTGCCAACAAACTCTATGCAAAATCAGCAGGTATCGTACTTTTGGTAATGTTGGCACTGGTTATAATACACAGTATCGCATAATTATTTTTTCGTTTTAATATAACCCAAATCATATAATTTATCATAAATTTTTGAAACTATTTCACCTGCAGCATGCCCGCCATGTCCGCCGTGTTCTACCAGCACCGTGACAACATATTTTGGGTGCTTATAAGGGCCGTAAGTAGTTAGCCAAGCATGAGATCTTTTATAATAGGTTAGTTCATTTTCCTTCATTCTTTTTTTCTCTTCCTGCGGTATTCCTACAACTTGTGCGGTCCCGGTTTTACCGGCAAGTGTTATCTTTGTTGTTAGATAGTTTGTTGCCGTTCCATGTGGTGAGTTACATACTTCATACATGGCTTTTCTTATAATTTTTATATATCTTTTCTCTTTTTTTGAAAAAATAGGTTTATTTTTAAAAACTATTGCTTTTTTCCCGATCTGTTTTATAAAGTGTGGGGTAACAGTATGTCCGGAAGCAATCATTGCGGTATATTTTGCTATTTGCATGGGAGTTACCAAAAAATACCCCTGCCCTATTGAAGTAATGATAGTTTCTCCTTGAAACCAGGGCTTGCCATATCTTTCCAATTTCCATTTTCTCGAAGGTAAAATTCCTTTTGATTCGTTTGCCAAATCAACTCCTGTTTTTTGACCAAAACCAAACTTTTCCAATACTTTTGATATATTGTCAATACCGACCTTCAAACTTCCCTTATAGTAATAAACATCACAACTTTCTCTTATGGCCTTAACAATATTGACTTTATGATGACCCTCTTTTTTCCAGCATCTGAATTTTCTGTTTCCAAGCTCAATATATCCGGGATCATAAAAGATAGTATTTTTATTGATATATTTGCTATACAAAAAAGCAAGACCGACACCCGGTTTTACAATAGAACCGGGAGGATAAAGACCGTTTGTAAGTTTATTGGTAAAAGGGTGGTTAAAATCAGTTGAAATTTTTTTCCATTCTTTAAAACTGATACCGTTTACGAACTTGTTAGGATCAAATCCCGGATAAGAACCTGCAGATAAAATAGAGCCGTCTTGAATATTCATAACTATAATAGCTCCACTTTTTCCATTAAAAAGTTTTGATATGTATTCTTCAAGCTTTACATCAATGCTTAAAGTAATATTTTCTTTTATCGGTTTAATTTTTTTTAGTACTTTTACTTCTTTATTGTAGGCTGAAACTTCACTTATTTTCTTCCCGGCATTTCCTTCAAGATATTTGTTGTAATATTTTTCTACACCGCTTTTCCCCGTAAAACCGGTTAAATTTGCAACAAAATCTTCTCTTACATCTTTTATATTGGCTTTAGCAACATATCCTAAAACATGTGAAAGTATATTTCCGTATGGATAGTATCTTTTTGAAGCGGGAGCAATTTTTATATCATCATCCAAAGATAATTCGGAAAAATACGGGATAATATCATTGTAAGGCATATATCTTATAATTTTTATATATTTATGTACATATGCGGAATCTTTTTTTAAATACTCTTTTTTTAACTTTTCTTTTTTTAACTTTGGAAAAAGTTTAATTAGTTTATCTATCTTTTTTTCCAATATTTTTAATTTTGTTTTTTTACTTAAATGCGGTTTTAATTCTATGGCAAATCCCAACTTGTTTACTGCCAGAGCTATGCCGTGATTGTCTCTTATGATTCCTCTAAGCGGAGGTATATCTTCTGTTTTTACAATATTGTTTTTTGCAATTTGCAAATACAAGGCGTGTGACTTTACGGATATATAATATATTTTTCCTATGAGTATAAAAAGAATAACAATAAAAATACCGACAGCTATCTTGATTCTATTCATACCACAACCGATGCAACAATAAAATCTGTAAAAATATAAAATAAATATTTACTATCAATGCTTGGAAGAGTGTAATTAAAAATATAACTTAGTATCAAATTTATCAAATAATAACCTATATATGCATTTAATATATGAAAAAAAATTCTATAATTTTTATCGTTGAAAAATCTCTCTATTTTATCAATAATAAAAAAATAATATATACTAAAAAACAGTAAAAAAGAAAGCGGTATAAAGCCTTTGTCAATTTCAAATATTATTATATATATAAAAGCCAATACAACTCTGAAAAGATAGTTTTTTTCATACATATGTCTAATAATATAGTAAAATGCTACTCCGTAAAGAGGAGAAAGATATAGATATATAGAACTAAGAGATTCATATATAACAAGCAGTAAAAAAATCAGTAGATATTTTAAATTTGTTTTATAAAAGCTATTTCGTTGCATACGGGAAAATGTTTACATTTTATACAGTCAGCCCAAATCTTTTGTTTGGGCAACTTATCTTTGTCAATTTCTTTAAAACCTATCTTTTTAAAAAATTCTCTTTCGTATGTCAAAGCAAAAATAGTTTCAACATGTAGTTTTTTTCCTTCATTTATAAGAAAATTTACCATATTTTTTCCGATTTTGCAACCTCTGTAGTTTTTATCTACAATAATACTTCGTATCTCTGCTAATTTTTTGGAAAATATATGCAAAGCACAAAATCCAACTATTTTTTCACTGTTTTTAGCGACAACATACGATCTGATATTTTGAGCTATTTCGTCATCGCTTCTATATAAGATTACACCGCTTTCAACCTCGGGACCAACCAATTTCTGCATATTTTCTATATCAAGCAATGTAGGCTTTTCAAGTACTATATTCATAAATATTTCTTTCATGCAAATAAAGTATCAAATATAGTTTCATTGGCTTTATCAATACCTCTTTTGTTAAGATTTGAAACAAGCAGTGCATCAGGAAACTCTTTTTTGAGTTTAAATAATTCTTTTTGATTGAGCTTATCGACTTTTGTAAAAACTTCTATAATTTTCTGGTCATCTCTTTTTATAGTTTTTATATACTCTCTGACATTTTTATCAATTTGTTGCGCAGGATGCCTGGCATCAAGAAGATGCACAAAAATTCTGATTGATACTCTGTTTTTTATAAAATCAGTTAAATTTTTACTCCACTCTTCCTGCATTGATTTTGAAACTTTTGCATATCCAAATCCCGGAAGATCGACAAATCTTGCTATAAATTTTTCTTCATCTTTTTTATATATAATTTCAAAAAAATTTATAAGTCTTGTTTTTCCGGGTGTTGAAGACTTTTTAGCCAAGCCTTTTTTATTGGTTAAACTGTTGATAAATGAGCTTTTACCCACATTGCTTCTACCTAAAAATGCCACCTCGCTGATACCTTCTTCAAGCATATTTTTTTTTGATGTGGAGGATGTTATAAAATTTGCATCAATAATTTTTATCACTTTTTTTTCTCTTCCACTTTAAAGATAAACTTAACAGGTTTGTTGCCACTGCTTTTTACATCATATTTGCCGTTTAACTGATCTATGGTAATGTCATCACCATATATTTTTTTATTTGTATCAATATCTTGCAAATAAGCATTTCCTATAAAACGATAATATTTTTTTAAAGGATTATATATGATTTTATCAGCTTTACCGGTATAATGTTTTTTATTTAGGATTAATTTAAAGTTTGCCTTTCCCGTTGCGGTATATTTAACGGGGTTTTTGTTTTTATCAAAATTTATAACCAATACATCTGACGTTATCGTATCATATCCTTTTACAACTTTGACATTACCTGTAAATTTAGATATAAGCTTTGTTTCATCTGCTTCAAAATGTTTGGAAGTGATTTCGACATTCTCACTTTTTGCTACAAGCATACTGCTGAGTATCAGGGCTATCAAAATTATTTTTTTCATTATTTTTTAAAATCCTCCGTTAAGATATTTGCTTTTATATTTTGAGCAACCAATTTTTTTTCTCTTTTATAATAAATAAAAGAACTTCCTGTAACTTTACTTTTTTTATATGTTGCTTTAAATGGTGTATCAGATGAAAGTATATCTTTTTTTAGGTTATAAATGACTGTATTGGAAAAAAGTGTTTGGTCTGTATTGTCTTTGTAAAAAACATTTCCAAAAAGAGATAAAATATTATTTTTCAATATTCCCTTATCTGCCCAAATCTTTTCATTGGCACTGTTATCTTTTTTGTTTGAATATATCCTGTACAGTTCATATCTGTCTTTGTACCGCTTTAGAGTTTTTGCCTGAAGATATGTATTTATGCCATTATAGGTTATATCATACATTTTACTCTCTTTAAGCTCCATCAACGGTGTATTGGTCATATCCGTATATAAACTTAATGTTTTTGATTTTTGATAAAACAAAAACAGTGATGCTATGACAAAAAAAAGTATAAAAGTTAAAAAAAATCTTACACCCAATGCGATACAAACCTCTCTTTTAAGTCACACTCTCTTAAGAGTATTTCAATCATTTCTCTAACAGCTCCTTTGCCTCCACTTTTATGCAAAACTACTTTTGCCGCATCTTTGGCATAAGGTAAAGCATCGCTGGGAGCAAACGAATACCCGACAACACTCAATACAGGAACATCATTTATATCATCGCCTATATAAGCTACTTCACTATATTTTAAACCTTCTTTGTGGATTATTTCATTTAATTTTTCTATCTTTTTTTTCACTCCCTGATATATATAAGTAATGCCGAGTTCTTTAACTCTGTTGGCAACAATTTGGGAATTTCTGCCTGTTATAATAGCAGTTTTTATATCCATTTTGTGAAGTGTTACAATTCCTAATCCATCTTTTACATTGAAAGTTTTTATCTCATTGCCGTTACTGTCATAACTTATATCGCCATTTGTCATACACCCGTCCACATCAAACACAACAAGCTTGAGGCTCATAAAATGCCTTTGGTGCTGGGAGTGGCAATTTTATCGTTATACTGTAAAGCCCTTCTTAGAGACAAGGCAAAAGATTTAAAAACAGCCTCTACAATATGATGTTTGTTACTACCTCTTTCTTTTATGATATGAGCATTGATAGATGCATTAAAAACAAGTGCTCTGAAAAATTCTTCTGCAAGCTCGGCATCAAATTCACCTATTTTTCCAAAAACAGGCACTTCATATACCAAATATGCTCTGTTTGACAAATCAACGGCACACTTGATGCTGGCTTCATCCATAACGATTGTCGCGTCTGCAAATCTTTCCCTGTTTTTTAACGGATATATTTCATCTTTTAAGGCTTTGCCCATAACAATACCCACATCTTCCACACTATGGTGAAAGTCAACTTCCAAATCACCGTCACATACTACACTCAAATCAATCAAAGAGTGTTTTGAAAAAGATTCCAGCATATGATCAAAAAAGCCTATGCCGGTATTTATATCACTTTTACCGGAGCCGTTTATATCCAAAACAATCTTGATATCCGTCTCATTGGTTTTTCTTTTTATTTCAGTCATTTCTCATATCCTACTTTCTTACTATAAATGCACCGGGAAACCGTCCTTCTTTTATAAAATCCCTGGCTTCATTTTCGCTTTTATAACCGCTAAGCCAAACTCTATATATAGGACTTCCTTTATAAAATCCCTTAACTATGGCGGTATGATATGTGTTATTGTAATTATCATATCTTTTTTTGTATATCTTGGCTCCTTCGTATCTTCTAAAAGAGCCGATTTGCACAGAAAAATTATCTAATGTTATAGATGTTTTGACTTTGTTGGATGCAGTAGTTATCTTTCCGTTAAATCCAAGCACTTCCAATCTGACCGGGGCAGTACCGCTTCTAACGATACCTATCTTTTTTGCCGCGGCGTAAGAGAGGTCTATTATCCTGTTTTTTACAAACGGTCCTCTATCATTTATGCGGACTATTGCACTTTTACCGTTTAACAAATTTGTTACTTTTACTATGGTATTCATAGGCAGAGTTTTATGTGCGGCAGTCATTGCATACATATCGTACCACTCCGAATTGGAAGTTTTTCTTCCATGAAAATTCGGACCGTACCAACTGGCAATACCTCTGTATATGTTACCCGTACTGACAACCGTGGGATAATATGTCCTGCCGTTTATCGTATATGGCTTCATAGTTGCTCTTTGAATACTTGCAGAATTATTTATCCTGTGTTTTTTTACAGGAGTATAATATCGCCCGTAATAACTTCTTGAAGAACAGCCGGTAATCAGCAAAAGCACAAAGAATATAAGGAAAATATGTCTAATTCGGTATAACAATTTTCTCTCCCGGTTTCAACAAAGAATTTTTCATATTGTTGGCTTGCATTATTTTTTTAATCTTTACTTTAAATTTTTTGGATATAAGTGAAAGTGTATCGCCTCTTTTTATGGTATACTTTACAAATCTCGGACCTGTTGAAGGTATGATAAGTTTTTTCCCAAGTTTTAAAAAATTGCTTTTTAAATGGTTAAAATCTTTTATAACTTTATACGGTATGCCGAATTTTTTCCCTATTTTATATAAAGAATCCCCTCTTTTTATGAAATAAACATAAAATTTTCTATTGTTTTTTGTTGGTTTGTAATTTTTTTGAAAAAGAGAGTATTTGTTGTAAGGGATATATATAGTATATTTTTTATCATACGGAGGAGTAAAATAATATTTTAACTGCGGATTATACTCTTTTAAAGTTTTTGCCGACAAGTGTATGCTTTCGCCGATACTGCTTAAGGAAACCCCGCCTTTTACATCTACGGTGGCAAGGGCAAAGGTACTTCCTCTGTTCATTAAATGATCTGCATTATTTTCAGCTATAAAGTCTTCATCATTTGAGAGGTTTGCCATCATAACTATCTTTCTTATATACATTCTGCTTTCTTTAGGCAAATATTTTTTTCTCCCGTCCAAAAGCAGATTCAAGTCATCGCTTCCGAGTTTTTTTATAATTCTGCTTAGCTTTCCTTCACCGCAATTATATGCAATCGCGGCAAGATACCATTTGCCAAATCTTTTATGAAGAAATTTCAAATATTTGATAGCTATTTTTGTGGATTTTATAGGATCTTTTCTTTCATCTATATATCTATCTACTTTTAAACCGAGCAACTTGGCGGTTTTAGGCATAAATTGCCATAAACCTACGGCACGGGATCTTGATCTGGCTTTTGCAGAAAAGTTTGATTCAGCCATAGCAAGATATAAAAATGCTTTTGGAATACCTGCTTTTGTTATCATTTGTCTTATAACAGGTATGAAGGTTTTGCCGTCTTCAAGCACTCTTAAAAAATGTTTTGTTTTGTAAATACCGATATTATTTTTCATAGACAGAAAAACAGGATCTTTCAAAAAAGCTATATCAATATCAAGGCTTTTGAGTATTTGTATCTCTTTGGTATAGTCATCTTCCATAGTCAAAAGACCCCATGAAAACTGCCAAACAAGTATCAATCCTAAAAAAATTCTAATCATAAAGTAAAATCCTTAAATATAAAGTACTCAACTACGGTTAAGTACTTATAATTTTCAATTTTATCCTAAAAATTCTTTAAAAACTCTTTTTGCATTCTTTGTCGTAATTTTACAAATATCTTCATAGCTTATATCTAACAGTTCGGCCATTTTTTTTGCAACAAAAGTTGTATAGTAAGGTTCATTTCTTTCACCTCTATGAGGATGAGGGGTAAGATATGGAGCATCAGTTTCCAAAACAATCTTCTCAAGAGGAATTTTTGGCAAAATCTCTACTAATTTTTTAGCATTTTTAAAAGTCAAAACTCCGCCTATACCAAAATAAAATCCATTTTCCCCAAGCTCTAAAAGAATTTCACTTGCATTAAAACAATGGAGAATTCCGCCTTGCTTGAAATTGCCATAACTTTTTAAGATATCCAAACTGTCTTTGCTTGCTTCTCTTATGTGTACTATCAAAGGCTTGTTGTATTTAAATGAAAGTTCTATCTGTTTTTTAAAAATTTCTTGTTGCTTGTTCTTAATTTTCTCTTTGTTTTTATTTTCCATTCTAAAATAATCAAGCCCGCACTCTCCAACTGCGATACACCTTTTATCTTCAAGATATTTTTTTAAGATATTTTCATCAAATTCTTCAAGATTATAAGGATGCACCCCGGCTGCAAAGTAAACATTGTCATACTTATAAGAAATATTTTTGGCTTTTGGCAAATCTTTTATATCGGCTCCCGGTATAACAAACCCTTTTACACCATGTTCTTTTGCTCTTTTTATAACTTCATCCAAATCTTTATCATAACTTTTATCATCAAGATGGCAGTGGGTATCTATAATCACTTTTCTTTCTCCTCGTATAAACTTTTGGCAAATTCAAAAGCTTTTTGATGTATCTTTTCTCCGCTTATCATTCTTGCTAATTCATCTATCTTGTCTTTTTTGTTTTTCAATACTTTTACTTTTGACTCTTCCTCTTCTTTAAAAACCAAAAAATGCATATCGGCCTTTGAAGTAAGTTGCGGTTGATGGGATATAGCAAAGATTTGATAATTTTTTGATAATTTTTTTAGCAGTATTGCTATGCTCATAGACTCTTTTCCGCTTAAATTGGCATCTACTTCATCAAGTATCAAAATACCGTTTTTATCAACATTGACAATATCGTTAAAAGCACTCAAAAAAGCCAGCCTGACACGGTTAAATTCACCGGAACTTATCTTGTCAAGTTCAGTTCCCCAAAGATTTATATTTATCTCATCTTTTCCGTGCTTGCTTATATCGCTTTGTTCTAAAACAAGTTTTATTTCAGGAAGATACAGCATTGAGAGATAGCTGTTTATAAGAGAATTTAACTCTATCAAAGCAGTTTTTCTTTTGCTTGTGATATATTTACACATTTCTTCACACTTTTTTAAAAGATTTTGCTCTCTTTTTTGCAATTCATCTTTTTCGTAAGAAATATTTTCATACTGTTCTAATTCTTCCTTCTTTTTTTCAAGATAATCCAAGGCTTCTTTTACCGAGCCGTATCTTTGTATAAGGCGGGATAGTTTTTCAAGCCTGTTTAAAACAGTTTCTATATCAATATCGTCAAGTTCATTCAATTTTTCTTCCGCATTTTCAAAATATGCTCTTAATTCATTTAAACTCTCATCAAAAAATGTACTGTCGATATCCAATAATCCAAGAGCTTCATTTACAAAATGCTCATATTCAAATATCATTTTTGCATTTTGCAGCGAATCTGCAATCTTTTCTTTTTTTGAAAGTGATTTTTTTATATCCATCAACTCTTCATATTCGCCGATTTTTGGTGCAATTTCCTCAATTTTTTCTATCTCATAGGTTGCAAACTCTTTTAATTCTTCAATTTTCTTCTCTTTTTCAAGAATTATTTTAAGTTTGTTTGCACACTCTTTATACTCATCATAAATCATTTGAAAATTTTTTAAAAATTTATCATACTCTTTGTGCGTTTTTGAAGCAATTGCATCAAGTACATTTAAAATCTTTATATTTTCAAACTCTTTGTACTCTTTCGGGGAAAGATAATCAATCAATTTTTTTGATATATTTTTGACTGTTTTTTTTGAAACTTGTGAGCCGTTTATAAAATATCTTGCACTTTTTATTTTTGTAAACTTAAAAATATTTACTTCATCGTTTTCTATCCCCGCTTCTTCCAAATCCAATTTATTGTCAAATGATACTTCTGCCAATTTTGCATCTATCTCTTTATACCCAAAAATACCCAAAAGTGCATTCAACAGCACCGATTTGCCTACTCCGCTTGCTCCGCTAAAGAGTATGAGACCTTTATCAAATTCAAGTTCTATTTCTTTAAAAACAAGATAATCTTTTAAGTACAATCTCTCTATCAAGCATCACCCCATTTTAATTTTTCTTTTAAAATTTTAAAATAATTTCTCTCTACTCTGTGTATCAGGTTTACTCTTTTTTGTGCCATTTTAAATTCAATACTCTCGTAATCTTTCAAATGGTATATATCCTGACCGTCTATAGCAACAAGAACATCATCACTGCTTTTTATCATAACCTTAAAATTTGCAGGCAGTATAAGCGGTCTTTGCGTAAGAGAATGAGAACAAAGAGGTGTAAGGATTAGTGCTTCGGTCAACGGAAATACTACAGGACCGCCGCTTGAAAGATTGTAGGCGGTTGAGCCTGTCGGAGTTGAAACTATAAGCCCGTCACCATAATAATTGTTAAAATGTATGCCGTCCGCATAGGCAGAAAGATCAACCATACCAGCAACCATGGACCTTGAAAAAACAACATCATTAAATGCAAAAGCACTTGTCTGTCTGTTTTTTTTACTGAATATGACCTCAAGTACCATTCTTCTGTCTATTCTGTACTCATTTTTAAAAAGTTTATCCAAAAAAGTTTTCAATTCTTTGATATCTACATCGACCAAAAAACCGAGTTTTCCTATATTTACACCCAAGATAGGCTTATTGTATTTAAAACTTCTTCTACAAACCGATATCAAAGTTCCATCACCGCCAAGAGAAATGATAATATCACTTACTTGGCACATTTCATCAAAACTTACTCCTGTTTTATCAAGCAAAGATGCACTATCTTTATCCAATATCAATTCAACATTATGGCTACTTAACTTTTTTTCAATTTGATTGTAGTATTTGTGCAAATTGTGAGTATCCGGTCTTACAACAAGTCCGATTTTTTCAATTTTTTCAATTTTTTCATCTATATTTATAATTTGCACTGTTTGATTTCCTTTTAAAAAAATTGATTGTATAATACCAAAACTTTTTTAAAGGAGTGTTTATGAGCACTAAAAGATTAAGCAAACTTGATGCGCCGAAACTTTTAAAAAATGATGAAAAAGTTATGGAAGAAAATGACTTTATCGTATCAAAAACCGACACCAAAGGTTTTATAACATACTGCAATCAAATCTTTATAGATATGTGCCAATACTCCCCGGATGAACTTATAGGTGCAAATCATAACCTCATAAGACATCCCGATATGCCCCGCATTGCATTTAAACTTTGCTGGCAACTTATACAAAACAGACAGGAATTTTTCGGTTTTGTTAAAAATTTAAGAAAAGACGGAGGATATTACTGGGTATTTGCCAATATCACGGCTTCGATTGATACGAACAATAATATTATAGGGTATTATTCGGTAAGAAGAAAGCCTTCAAGAAAAGGCTTGGAAGCTGTTATACCTCTTTATAAAAAACTTGTTGAAGCGGAAAAAAAAGGAGGAATGCAAGCTTCTGAAAAAATCTTGAGTGATTTTTTAAAACAAAACAATACATCATATGATAAACTTGTCATAGCACTACAGTCAATGTAAAAGTACTTATAATAAAATATTTAACTTATTTTGGATATAATCACCTCCTTAAAAAATATCAAGGAAACAGTTTGAGAACACATTACAATACCGAAGTCAGCGAAAAAGATATAGGCAAAGAGGTAAAACTTTGCGGATGGGTTAACAGCAGAAGAGATCATGGAGGAGTTGTTTTTATAGATTTAAGAGATAAAACAGGTCTTATACAGCTTGTTTGCGATCCGAACGACAATGAAGAAGCTTGGAAATTAGCAGACAGCGTCAGAGATGAATTTGTTTTGGTTGCACAGGGAAAAGTAAGGCCAAGAGGTGAAGGATTGAATAATCCAAATCTAAAAACGGGGACTATAGAAGTTGTTGTTGATAAATTAACCATAGAAAACAAAGCTCTTCCTATGCCTTTTGATCTTGGCGATGAAAGAGTAAATGAAGAGATTAAACTAAAATACAGATATCTTGAACTCAGAACAAAAAAAGCCCTTGAAATATTCAAATTAAGAAGCAAAGCTTCCATTGCAGCAAGAAATGCATTAGACGAGCTTGGGTTTTTGGAAGTTGAAACACCCGTGCTTACAAAATCGACCCCGGAGGGTGCGAGAGATTATCTTGTGCCAAGCAGAGTTCACAATGGTGAATTTTATGCACTTCCCCAATCTCCGCAGCTTTTTAAGCAACTTTTGATGGTAGGAGGTTTTGACAGATATTTTCAAATTGCAAAATGCTTCAGAGATGAAGACTTAAGAGCCGACAGACAGCCTGAATTTACACAGATAGATGTAGAGATGAGTTTTTGCACTCAAGAAGATGTTATGAAAGTAGCAGAGCATTTGCTTTACAATATTTTCAAAGCCTGCGATGTTGAGATAGAAAAAAGCTTTAAACGCATAACCTATAATGAAGCTATGGAAAAATACGGCAGTGACAAACCGGATTTAAGATATGATTTGTCTATGGTTGATGTAATAGACATATTTGCAAAAAGTACAAATGAAATTTTCTCTTCCATTGCAAAAGATAAGGCGCACAACCGCATAAAAGCACTCAAAGTTCCAAATGGCGATAATATATTTTCAAAAAGACAAATGAAGGGGTTTGAAGATTATGTAAGAAAATTCGGTGCAAAAGGACTTGGTTATTTTCAAATGAAAGAGGATGGATTAAAAGGTCCTTTAACCAAATTTTTCACTGAAGATGACTTGAATGAAATCATAAAAACATGCGAAATAAAAGTTGGTGATGTTGTATTTTTTGGAGCAGGCGATAAAAAAGTAGTATTGGATTATATGGGTAGATTTAGAATTTATCTTGCTGAACTTATGGGAATTATCCCGAAAAATGAATTTAATTTCGTATGGGTGGTTGACTTTCCTATGTTTGAAATAGAAGATGGAAAAGTAAAAGCACTTCATCATCCTTTTACTATGCCAAAAGATTTAAACAAGCAAAATCTCGAAGAGATAAGTTCGGTTGCATATGATATAGTTTTAAACGGAGTTGAGCTTGGAGGAGGAAGTATCAGGATACACAAAGAAGAGATACAAAATGAAATTTTCAAACTTCTTGGCATTGGTGAAAAAGAGGCAAATGAAAAATTTGGATTTTTACTTGAAGCACTAAAGTTTGGAGCACCTCCACATGGCGGTTTTGCCATAGGATTTGACAGACTTGTTATGCTTTTGAGCAGAGTTGAAAGCATCAGAGATGTTATAGCTTTTCCAAAAACTCAAAAAGCACAATGCTTGTTAACTCAGGCACCAAGTCCTGTAGATACTGAGCAGTTAAAAGAATTAGGATTAAGAATAAGAAATACACTAAGGGATTAAAAATGAAAAAACTTTTTTTGATTATAGGAGCTCCCGGAAGCGGAAAAACAACCGATGCGGAAATAATTGCAAAAAACAACAGTGACAAGATAGCCCACTACTCCACGGGAGATCTTTTAAGAGCTGAGATAGCAAGCGGAAGTGAACTTGGAAAAACCATAGAAAGCTTTACTTCAAAAGGCAATCTTGTTCCTCTTGATATCGTTATAAATACCATAGTAAGTGCGATCAAAAATTCTTCAAAAGATATTATTTTGATAGACGGTTTTCCAAGAAGTGTCGAACAAATGAATGCACTTGATGAAATACTAAAAAAAGAAAATGATATAAAACTTGTTTCGGTAATAGAAGTCGAAGTAAGCGAAAATACTGCAAAAGAGAGAGTTTTAGGCAGAGCAAGAGGTGCAGATGACAATGAAGAAGTTTTTTTTAACAGAATGAAGGTATATACTCAGCCGTTAAAAGAGATACAGGAATTTTATACAAAAAAAGAGTTGTTAAAAAAGATAGATGGTGAAAGAGGTATCGAGGAAATTGTAAACGATATGGAAAAATTTATAAAAAGTAAAATTTAATGGCTGTCAAAAATCCATCTTTTTACTCGGTCATTATCGGGACGGAACTTTTTAACGGTAGAAGAAAAGATAAACATTTTGAATTTTTAAACAATGAGCTTTTAAAAAGAGGCTGGGAGCAAAAGGCTAATTTTGTTATAAAAGACGATCCTGCTTTCATGGAAGATGTTTTTAATCTGATAAAACAAGATAAAAATTCGGTTATGTTTAGCTTTGGAGGTATCGGTGCAACTCCCGATGACTACACCAGAGAGGTAGCTGCAAGAGTTTTTTCCAATGGCATCATAGAGCAAAACAAACAGGCACTCACGCTTATAAAAAACCAATTTGGCAAAGATGCATATCCTCACAGAATCAATATGGCAAATTTACCCAAAAATGCAATGTTGTTAAAAAATATAGTTAACAATGTTCCGGGCTTTGGCTTGGAAGAGCGATTTTTCTTTGTTCCTGGTTTTCCCCAAATGGCACGAGCCATGATAATTGAAGCGCTTGATAAATTTTATCCTTCAAACAAAAAAAAATACTCTTGCAATTTTACAGTCATATCAAGTGAAAATGAACTTATTGATATCATGCACTCTTTACCTAAAAATTTGGAATTCTCCTCTCTTCCTAAATTTGACGGGGATAAAAGATATGTAGAGATATATATAGCAGATTATGACGAAGATACGGTTTTAAAATGGTGTAATTTTTTCAAAAATGAAGTTAAAAAGAAAAAACTCAATATAAAGGAATAAAAATGGATATAACAAAAATCGGGGCAGGAAAAAATCCTGAAAAAGTAAATGCGCTTATAGAAATACCTTACGGATCAAACATCAAGTATGAGCTTGATAAGCAAAGTGGTGCGATTTTGGTTGATAGAGTTTTATACTCTGCAATGTTTTATCCGGCAAACTATGGTTTTGTACCAAATACTTTGGCAGATGACGGAGACCCTATAGACATACTTGTTCTAAATGAATATCCCGTGCAGGCAGGATCGGTTATAAAATGCAGACTCATAGGAGTTTTAATCATGGAAGATGAAGCAGGAATGGATGAAAAACTTCTTGCTGTTCCTACTTCGAAAATAGATCCAAGATATAATGATATAAAAAGTTGGAAAGATTTGCCAAAAGCAACCCTTGACAAAATAAAAAATTTCTTTGAAACATATAAAATATTAGAGCCGAACAAATGGGTAAAACTCAAAGATTTTCAAGATGCTAATGAAGCAGAAGCATTGCTTGATAAAGCAATAAAAAATTATAAATAAGTTTT
>CAZKWE010000038.1:0-28102 GCA_964556545.1 uncultured Campylobacteraceae bacterium
TAACTTATTTCAATAAAATAATACCTCTAAATATATTATTATCACAGTATAAGCTATGATTTTAAAGATAATAATCCTTTTAAGACATATCTTATACAATAATGGATAAAATCGTTATGCAATAAGTCGCAGGAGCGAACACTCTTATACACTCTTCAGACAAAAAGAAGAAAGCTCCGCTTTCTCTTTTATCTTCAGAGTGTCACTCTGCTCGGCGTTATACAAAAGGAAAGCAAAATTGAATATACAATACAAACTAAATCCAAAACTTACAACTGATGAATTTATAGATATACTAAATCGCTCAATTTTGGGAAAAAGAAGACCTATAAACGACAAAGAGTGCATTAAAGGTATGATTGAAAATGCAGATATAATTGTAACTGCTACAATAGATAATAAAATCATAGGGGTTGCAAGAGTTGTAACGGATTATAATTATTGTTGTTATTTATCTGATTTGGCAGTAGATGAAAAATATCAAAAAAATGGCATAGGAAAACAACTTATATCTAAAGTTCAAGAACAATTAAATGATAAATGCAAAATCATATTGCTATCTGCTTTGGATGCGACAGAGTATTATCCAAAAATAGGATTTACCAAGCATTCATCAGCTTGGACTCTTGCAAGAGATAAAAAATTGGTTTAAAAATAGTAACTATGGAAGTTATATTTCAAAGATATTAGGGATTTATGGAGTTGAAGTTGTCACTATAATTATGGGAATTATTATTGGGGCTATTGTATTTTTGTTTTTGATAGGAGGAGTAAAAGGCTTATGGGGGTCAAAAACAATTAATACAGAAATTATTTTCCTTTTTTTAAATTTATCGATATAAATTTAATATAGATTTTAATACTATTTTTCTTTTTAATGTGTGTTTTTTATAATCAAAAAATTGCTGTCCTGCATTTATTGCAATAGGTATATGTTTTTCTTTTAATTTAGTTATTAGGTATGTTATAAAATTAATTTGCTCTGGTTGAGTAAAATTATCTCCATGATTATAATCCCCCGGCATCACCGCCCCAACCCAACTTTTCATATCGTATTTTTGACACCATTTATAAGCATAATTTATCTTGTCATCAATCAATTTTTTTTCATAATCATTACCAATACTCCAAAGTTTCTTTTTATTCGTTTTTGAAGGACCGGATGCATAAAAATGCCATTCAATCAGAAGATTTTTATTTAATTTTTGATCTGTTATTATAGGTAATAAATCATCCAAATAATATGGATTTGCAATATGAGAAGGAGCTATAAAAATCATTTTATTTTTATCAATTTTTCTAATTGCATTAATGGATTTTTTATAAAATTTAAGAAGTTTCTTTACTTTTTTACCAAGTTTTTTATTTGGCTCTATATACAAATCATAAGCAACAATATCTGGATAATTTTTAAATATTTTGGCTATTATTTTCCAAGTATTTACCGAAAAAGTTAAATTTTTTTGATTTGGTATTTTAGCAAAATCATCATCAGTATATGTAATTATAGGTATTAAATGATTTTTCAGTGCAGTATCAACTGAATTTTTAAGACATTGTATTATTTTTGGATTGTTTTTGTAAATCTTACCATTAAATCTAATTCTTACATGTCTAAAACCAAGATTTGCAAATGTTTTAGAAGTGATTTTATAATAGTTATTTTTTATATATTTATTAAAATTACACCAGTTTACATTTATCCCTATTTTTAATTTGTTTTGATATTCATTAGGAGTAATTGCAAAAATAAAATTAGTTAACAAGATAAATAATAGTAATTTTTTCATTCCAAATCCTTCTTAATTATTTTTATCGTAATATATTATATAATAAAATTTTTAGACACATAAGAAGATATAGGAGGGTATAAGAAGTTAGGGCTTTACTTTTAACTTTTTATGATAAAATTATCAAATCAAATCAGAGGTGTATCATGGCAAGAAAAATCCGAATAGAAGATGGAGGTTTTCATATGCTAAGATGTAACATTAAAAGACAAGTTATTTTTAATACTTCCAAAGATAAAGAGAAATTTTTAGATATACTCTGTGTGAAGTATCAGAGCATTATGGTTTTGCTATTCATAGATATGTTCTTATGAGTAATCACTATCATTTACTTTTAGAGAACTTCAAAGAGAATTTATCAGCAAAGATGAGACAGATAAACTCCTCCTATGCACAATGCTGCAATAAAAAATATAACCGAACAAGACATCTTTGGCAAGATCGTTTTAAGTCATGGTATCTGTTTGATAAAGTTATATAAAAAGCTTGATAGGATGATTTTATACAGAGTGAGATGGCTAAGTTTTTAAAGTTTTCAGATGCGGGAATAAGTAAGATATTAAAAAGTTAAAAGTAAAGACTTGATCTCCTTTTTTCCTTTTTTTATTTTCTTTTTTTTGATTAATTATTATATGAGGAGTTTTTTATGACATTCAAGGCAAATTTAGTTAATATAAAAAAGAAAGAGATAACTCCTTCTCTTATAGAAGTAAAGGAGGGAAAAATAGTCTCAGTTACATCAATTGACAAGAAATGTTCACATTTTGTCTTGCCAGGTTTTATAGATGCTCATATACATATAGAAAGCTCAATGCTTATACCTAGTGAATTTGCTCGTTTAGCTGTGTTACATGGAAGTGTAGCCAGCGTAAGCGATCCTCATGAAATTGCCAATGTTTTAGGAATAAAAGGCGTTGAATTTATGTTAAAAAATGCTGAAAAAACACCTTTTAAGTTTTATTTTGGTGCTTCTCCTTGTGTACCTGCTACCCCTTTTGAAACAAACGGTGCTACTTTAGATGTAGATGCCGTTACAAAACTGTTGAAAAATCCTAAAATAAAATTTTTAAGCGAAGTGATGAACTTCCCTGCTGTCTTAAACGGTAATAAAGATATACTCTCTAAAATTGCTATTGCAAAAAAACTAAATAAACCAATAGATGGTCATGCCCCTGGCCTTAGAGGGGAAGATTTAAGTAAATATATAAATGCTGGAATATCTACAGATCATGAAGCCTTTAGTTATGAAGAGGGTTTAGAAAAACTTCAAAAAGGTATGAAAATTCTTATACGGGAAGGATCTGCTGCAAAGAATTTTGATGCTTTACATCCACTTATTGATAGATATCATGATAGCATGATGTTTTGTAGTGATGATAAGCATCCAAATGATTTGCTTCGTGGACATATAAATGAGATGGTGGTAAAGGCTATTTCTTTAGGACATGATATGTTTGATGTGTTAGAAATGGCATGTTTAAATCCTATTGAACATTATAATTTAGATGTGGGAACCCTCTGTGTTGGAGATAGTGCAGATTTTATTATAGTAGAGGATTTGAAAAAATTTAATGTATTAGAGACTATTATTGGTGGGAATAGTGTTGCAAAAAATGCAAAAAGCTTATTGGATACAATAGAGATAGAAAGTATTAATAACTTTAATACACAACCAAAAGAAGCAAAAGATTTTTATTTTCCTGCCTGTAAGAACTTGGAAGTGATTCAGGTAGTAGATCATGAGCTAATGACTTACGAAAAAGTACTTCAGAATGAAAGTGTAGATGTCTTAAAAATAGCAGTTATTAATCGTTATAAAAATACTGCTATAAGAGGTATTGCACATGTAAAAGGTTTTCATTTAAAAAATGGGGCTATTGCTTCAAGTGTTGCCCATGATTCTCATAATATTATAGTAGTAGGATGCTCTGATGAGGCAATGGCAAAAGCAACAAATCTTATCATAAATACCAAAGGGGGCATAAGCGCGGTTGGTGAAGATGAATCTTATATTCTTCCTCTTGAGGTAGCTGGGATTATGAGTAAAAGAGATGGTTTTAAAGTGGCACGAGAGTATGAAATGCTTGATAAATTTGCAAAAAAGAAACTTGGATCAACTTTGAGTGCACCCTTTATGTCTCTCTCTTTTATGGCTCTTCTTGTTATTCCGGAGATAAAACTGAGTGATAAAGGTCTTTTTGACGGGAAAAGTTTTCATTTTATTTCACCTTGCAAAAGCAAAGGAACTTAGAAAAAAATTAGAGGGTTCACTTGCCTCGGTTAGTTTGATAATACCTTGTTTTTTGGGAACAGGAAGGAAAATCCTCCCTATCCTCTTTTATTCACCATTACTACTATATGTTGGATATATAGCTTTTATATTTTTTAACTTTTTAGATACATAAGAACTAACTCCGCCAGCACCACTACTTCCCCAAGTAACTACGCTCCCATCCTTCTTAAGTGCTGCAAAAGCTTCTGCATTTGCAAATCCACCTGCTGTATGAATTGGAAAGAGAGTTTTTTGAGGTTTTATGACAGAGGGGGTTGTTTGAACTTCACATCCCTCTCCATATTTTCCACCATTTGCAAGCACCCATAAACCATCTCCGGCTTCTATGCTATCTAAATAATTCACATTCATAGGCACATCAAATTTACTCCTGTTAGAAACATACAAACTCCACTTTGGCTGATAATAACCATCATTCGTATATTTCCAAATCAAATCCACACAGCCAATCAGATCAAAAGAGCATCATCTTTTGCTCATATGTTATTCCAGCCTTTTGTAAGATAGATGCTGTCTGCATATAATGAAACGGCTATACCTAAACCTAAAAAACTTTTTTATAACAGCTCCTCCATTTTATACTTTTCTTTATACGATTTTATAATATTTTTTTAAATTAATATTAAATATAAATTCTCTTGATTAAGTTCAGCATAATGATTTTTAGATATTTATTAATTATCAATTTATCGATAGTTATTGACTTGAAGATACAAATTAGCATTTAAATCTTAATAAAAATATTTATCTATTTTTTTAAATTTTATTCTTAAAAAAAGATCAGTTATCACCTTAAAGCCGATTTGCTATAACTACATATTTGTCCAATATCATTATCTCAAATTGGTAAATGATTGGTATAAAAAAGTGAATTCCTAATGCATAATTTGGGATTATATCATATTGAATTTTAGGTTTGTGTTATCAAAATAATTAGACTTGGATAAATTCTTTATCTATTGCTATTTTAATGATAAACTTCTATTGATTGTTTAACTTCTTTTGACTTTTTTCTTTTTCCTGCTTTTTTTCTGATATAAATAATCCTCTTGATTTTTTATGGAGATACACACTTTTTAAACTATCTGTTTGTATTTTTTCAATTTCATATTGTCCAATTTATTTTGATTAAATATTAAGCTTAAATTATATATGATTATTTTGATATAAAATTAAAGTTTACTATAACAAGATAAAAAGGAGATTATTATGGTGAAATTTTTAGTTGTTTCTATTTTAACAGTGATGAATATTTTTGCTTTGGTAAACTTAGAGTGGTCTCATAAATATTTTGGCAGTATTAAAGAGATGAAATTTGCGGATTTAAACGGGGATGGTTTGAATGAAATTATTGTTGGTGGGGAGAATGGGATTTTTGCCCTGTCTGGCAATAATGGTATTCTTTGGAGTATTCAAAACAGTAGTAGTGTCGGTAAAATAAAAACTTTTCAATTTGATTCGGATGTTGCTCCCGAAATAGCGGCAACTACATGGTTGGACGGTTATATTATAGATAATAACGGTTCTATAATATCTCAAACAAATCTTGTGAGTGGATGGGCAGTTTCAAATCAACCATTGGCTATCTTAAATGAAAAAGCAATAAGCTATTATGAAGATTATAACAGTAAAGGCTTGGTTCATATAGGGGAGTATGCCCCTTTTTTTGATATATCTCAAGTTCCATCCAACGGATTGTATACGATAGATAGCAATCTTGATGGTTCAAAAGATACACTTTATGCGATAAATTATAACAATACACTTTATGCATTAGACAAAGATGGAAATGAGCTTTGGAGAAAGAGTATAGATACATCTTATGGCTATTTGAACTATCTTTGGGCTGGTTACAGATTAGATAGGAAAAAGGTCATTTTACTCGGTACGGCAGATGGCTATGTATTGGAACTTGATGAAAACGGAGATATTATTTGGCATACATATCTTTATAAGCCCATAAAAAAAATAGAGCATTTTAAAAAAGGTGGTTTTTATGTTGTGTTTAATGACTATAATTTGGGAAATTTGACTTATGATGCCGTAACACTACTCGGAGAAAATAATGGAGACCGATTATGGACTCATGAATCTTACAAGTATCCTACAAGAGCTATGGCAGTAGATGACAGTTTGATGGCGGCATCATACGGAACAGATGTGGGATTGTTTGATGAGCATGGTGTTTTGATAGAAAAAACAACACTATCTCAAATCAAGACAAATAGTTTGGCATTTGATGTAAACTCACTCTCTTTTGGTAAATATAACAGCAATTTTGGATTGTATATAGGTACTATGGATATAAACAGATTAAATGATGATAATAGTACTACAACTGTTTTTAGCGGAGGATCTCTTGTTCAAAAATTATATACAGGAGATATAAATGGTGATGGCAATGATGAGATAGCATTATCCGACGAAAACAGACTTTATCTGTATGATATAAATGGAAAATTATTGTGGAAAAAAGATGGATATACTTTATCTGATAAAATTGGATTTGATGATTTTAACGGAGATGGCAAAAGTGAATTGATTGCATTAAATAAAGAAAATTTAGAAATTTTAGATGAAAATGGAAATATTATCTGGAGTCGCCCTTCATACTATTCCAATATTTATCCGGATATAGTTTTGAGTGATTATGATGGTGACGGATTAGATGATATTTTTATATCGAGTTTAAATCAAGATACCCAAAACTATGATTTGAGAGTTTATAGCGGTAAAGATGGATCAACTCTCCATACATTTGGTTCGGTTGAGAGGTGTTCTTATATAAATATTGTTAATATAAAAGGAGAGAAAGAGTTTTACTTTGATGATTTTGGAACATTGAAAAGAGTTGGTTTGGATGGAAATGTAAGCAGTTCTAAATATAGTTCTCTTTTTACTCCGACAGATAATCTTGCAATTTTTAGGGATATAGACAATGATGGAGTGATTGATGGGGTTTTGGCTTCCTACGATAGTGAAAATTTATATATAAATTTATATGATTTGACAAAAGAGGGAACAACAGATGCTTTAAAAGATACTATAACAATTTCTGCGAATGAAGAAGTTAAAGATTTAAAAGTTCTAGATTATAATGATGATGGAGTGTATGAATTTCTTGTCGCCTATCCAAGTAAATTGGTACTATATAACAAAGATGGTGAGGAGATTTGGAAGCAAAATACAGTAGATAAGTTTGGAGATAACAGAATGTTATCAAAGATAACAATATTAGGAAATTTGATATTTGCTTCCGGCAAAGAGTTGTATATTTTTGATAAAAATGGCAATAAACTACAAGATATAAATCCTACCAATTATGCATCAGGCAGTGAGTATTATTTGCCCTTTGATATCGCCATTAGTAATAATTCCAATATAAAGCTAATAGTAGGCTCTATGGGTGTATTTGCATATGGCGGGATACAAACCGATATTTCCGATATATCAAAGATTAGCTATAAATCTGGATGGAATTTGGTTGCCACACCAACAAATTATAGCATACCACTTTCTGAAATAAGTTCTCTTTTGATTGCTTGGGAATATGATAATGGCGAGTGGAAAGTATACACTACAAACGAAGCAGATAGTGAAAAAGCTGAAGATCTTAATATATCCAAATTTGAATCTATTGTGCCAAAAAAAGGTGTATGGATAAAGACTTCCTCTGACGGAGAAGTTATAGTCAATGGAAATCCCAATGAAATACCATCTTTGAAAAATGGTTGGAATTTAGTAGGAGGAGTCGGAATGTCTGTAGAAAATTTACATAAAATATACGAAAATAGTGATATTTTTTGGAAATATAAGGATGGACAGTGGATAGGAAAATGTTTTATAGATGGAACAGATTTAAATAATTTAAGTCAAGTTGATGCAAATGAAGGATTTTGGGTTCATACCGTCACTTCTTCGGGCAACTGATAAAGTTTTGCTGATAAGTGACATTTATCGACAAGCAATGAGAAGAAGAGTTTGTTTTTACAAATGGGGTTATTGTTTCGCTGATTAGATATATCAATTTTCGATGTATTTGGTCAGTGGAGCAATAAAGAGTATAACTAAATGGAATCAGTTATGGGATTTTTTATAAAAAGGAGGAGTTAGGGCTTTACTTTTAACTTTTTTTATATTTATACTTTGATTTGACAATTATTCTTGTGTTGTTTAGCTATTGATTTTTTTTAAGGGCATTAAAATATCAAATGTATCTTTGATTTTCTCTTTTAATGATACTATACTTTTAAAACAATTTTAGAATTTTTATGATATACTCGATTTTAGTTAAAAATTTTAAAGGAGTACAAAATGCTTAAGAAAATATTACTTATAGCTACAATCTCGGCAGGACTTATGGCAAGTGTTATCAAAATGGATCTAAATGCAAAGTATCCTGCTACCAATTTTCATACAAAGGGTGCGGTAAAATTCGCAAAACTGGTTGAAAAATATACAAATGCAACTGTAAAGATAACAGTTCATTCAGGAAGTTCGCTCGTCAAAGGAAATCCCTTAAAAGCAGTCAAGGACGGGACTGTGGCATTGACTGATATGTTTATACCTTTTACATCTGGCGGCGGAAAAGTTTTTGGTATATCTGCTCTTCCGTTTATAGCAAACTCTTATAATGATGCTTATAGACTTTATCAAATTTCAAAACCGGCCTACAATAAAACATTTAAAAAATGGAATCAAAAATTACTTTATGCTGTTACCTGGCCTCCAAGTGGACTTTATACAAAAAAACCTATAAAAAATATGAATGATTTTAAAGATTTAAAAACAAGAACTTATGATAAAAATTCTGCAAATTTTATCAATATGGCAGGGGGTCATGCGATAGCTTTGGCTTGGGGAGAAGTTTACTCAGCTCTTAGAACCGGTCTTGTTAATTCGGTTGTTACATCTTCCGCATCAGGAAAAGATGGAAAATTCTGGGAAGTTTTAAACTATTTTACAAAAATAAATTATGCCTACCCTCTACAAGCAGTCACTATAAATCTTGACTATTGGAACAGCTTAAGCAAAGCTCAACAACAAGCCATGCTAAAAGCTGCCAAAGAGATAGAAAAATATCAATGGGAAGCTTCAAAAAAAGAGGATGGCATAGCACTTAAAACTTTGGCTGAACATGGTATGAAAATCGAAAAAACTACACCGGAAGTCAAAAAAGGACTTAACAAAATTGCAAACAAACTGTTAAATAAATTCTTAGAAGACGCATCACCGGCAATCAAAAAAATATTTAAAGAATATAGAAAATAGATGAATTTTCTTAAATTCAACGATAAGCTCCAAAATTTTGGAGCTTACTTGTCATCATTGTTATTTATCGCACTTACAGTTCTGATAACTACTGAAATAGTTGCCAGATCTTTTTTCAATGTATCTACTATGATAGCCGATGAATACAGCGGATATTTTTATCTTGCTTCTATATTTTTAGGACTTGGATATACATTTAAAGAAGATGGGCATATAAGGATAAATATACTAACTGCCAAACTGTCAAAAGCAAGTATCAGATATATAGATATATTTGCAGGAATCATTACGCTATCATTGCTTCTTTTTATACTTTACTTTTCAGTTAAAATGGTTATTGAGAGTTACAGTTTTGATATGGTAAGCGAAACAGTATCGGAAACTCCCATATATCTTACTCAGCTTGCTATCCCAATAGGACTTTTTATGTTTTGTCTGGCGGTTTTAGCTTTTATAATTAAAAAAATAAAAGGATAGTTTGTGATAAGTGACCCGCTCATACTGACTGTTGTTTTAATTGTTATCATGTTTGTTTTTCTGCTTTCTTCTATCTGGATAGCCGTATCGTTGATACTCACAGGTTTTGCAGGAATGCTGATATACAAAGTAAACTTACCGCCAAATATGAGCATATTTGATAAAATCGGCAACCTTTTAAGTTCAAGTCTTTATGATTCACTAAATTCATGGTCGCTGGCAGCCCTGCCTCTTTTTATACTTATGGGAGAAATACTTTACAGGAGTTCCATATCAGATAAACTTTTAACCGGACTGATGCCTTGGCTTGGAAAAGTTCCGGGAAAACTGTTGCATATAAATGTTGCTGCCTGTTCTTTATTTGCTGCAGTTTCCGGCTCATCTGCCGCTACTACCGCAACCGTAGGCAAAATAACTCTGGCTGAACTTAAAAAAAGAGGATACAAAAAATCTCTTGCAATCGGTTCACTTGCAGGGAGCGGAACACTGGGTTTTTTGATACCTCCGAGCCTGATAATGATTATATATGGGGTTTTGGCCGATGTATCCATAGGAAAACTTTTTATAGCCGGAATTTTGCCCGGACTTTTACTTGCAACTTTATATTCGGGCTATATTATGATTATATCAACCATAGATAAAAATGCTATCCCAAAAACAGATGATAATTTTACATGGAGCGACAGAGCAAAATCCTTAAGAGATTTGATACCTACTTTTTTACTTATAGGTTTGGTCTTAGGAAGTATTTACGGTGGTTTTGCAACCCCTACCGAAGCAGCAGCCCTTGGAGTTTTGGGTGCAATTGTACTTGCGGTATATTTTAAAACATTTTCAGCAAAACTTTTTAAAGAAGCTTTGTTTAATTCTGTCAAAACAACCGTTATGATAAGTTTTATCATAGCAGGTGCCGGATTTTTATCCCAGGTTGTCGGATTTTTAGGTATTGCAAGAGCAATAAGCGAATATATTGCATCTTTACACCTATCTCCCTATCATCTTATAATAGTTGTCGGAATTATGTATATATTTTTAGGAATGATACTTGATGGAATTTCCATAGTGGTTATGACACTGCCTATAGTTTTACCTATAGTTACGGCTGCGGGTTTTAGCCCTTTATGGTTTGGTATATTTCTGGTTTTTATGGTTGAATTATCTCAAGTTACTCCTCCGGTTGGTTTTTCTCTTTTTGTTATACAGTCAATTTCGGGAGAAAAGATAGAATATATAGTAAAAGCTACAATGCCTTTTTTCATTATAATGCTGTTAGCGGTTGTAATAGTTACATTATTTCCTCAAATAGCATACTATCTTCCGGCTCATATGATAGGAAAATAACAGGATATCAAAATGATAAAATTAAACAGTGATTTAGGCGAAGGTTTTGGCAATTACAAGAGTGGAAACGACAGCAAAATAATGAAGTATATAGATATGGCAAATCTTGCTTGCGGATTTCATGCCGGAGACCCTCTTACAATGACCAAAGCCATAAAAGAGGCTAAGAAAAATGATATATCTATCGGAGCACATCCGGGATATCAAGACATAGTAGGTTTTGGCAGAAGAAGCATAGAGCATACTCCTGATGAATTAAAAGCTATGCTTATATACCAAATAGGTGCCTTAAGAGCATTGGCAATAGCTGATAGTTATGACATAAAGTATATAAAACCGCATGGTGCACTGTATAATGATATGATGAAAAATGATGACATTTTTTCCACTATTGTTGAGGCTTTAAGCAGTTATGACAATAATTTGAAGCTAATGATACTTTCATCAGCTAAAAATGAAAAATATAAAAAAATTGCAAACAAATATCATATAAAGCTTATATATGAAGCATTTGCCGACAGAGCTTACAGCGATAACGGCTTTTTGATACCAAGAAAAGAGAAAAATTCTCTCTTTTGTGATATAAAAATTATACTTCAAAGAGTAAAAGAGTTAAATGAATTTGGCTATATAAAATCAACATCAGGCAAAAAACTCTTTTTAAAGGTCGATTCACTTTGTGTACATGGCGACAACAAAGAAGCTTTAAATATAACAAAATCTATAAGAGCATATCTGGATAGCACAAAATGAGATTTGAAATCTCTTCTGTTGATAGTATAATCATATACTTTGCAGATGATATAAGCGAAAATGTTTTAAAAAAAGTTTCTTTTTACTACAAGTCACTAAAATCATTAAATAATCATTCGATTATATCTATCATTCCTTCATACACAAGCATATATATAAGATATGATATATATACATTTAATGATAAAAGTATCATTTTATACTTAAAAGAGCAACTTTCAAATTTCAAATACGACAGCAATTGCGAATTATATCAAAAAACTATTACAATACCTGTTTATTATTCAACCCGAACGGGACTTGATTTAAAAAAAATCTCAAATGAAAAAAGACTAAGTATAGATGATATCATATATCTTCATTCATCTAAAACTTACTTGGTGTATGCAGTTGGTTTTATGCCAGGATTTGCTTACCTGGCAAAAGTAGATGACAAAATAGCCACCGCAAGATTAAAACATCCAAGAGATAGATTGCCTAAAGGAAGTGTTGGCATAGCAGACCATCAAACAGCAGTTTATCCAAGAGAAAGTCCGGGCGGCTGGAACATCATAGGCAGAACTCCTATGAAGCTTTTCAATCCAAATTCAAAGGAATTATCTCCTTTTGAGATAGGTTTTAAAGTTAAATTCAAACCCATAACAAAAAAAGAGTATTTGACTCTTGGCGGTAAAATATGAATATGTTTGAAGTTCTAAATGAAGGGATAATGGCAACTTTCCAAGATTTGGGAAGATTCGGATATGATGATCTGGGAGTATCCAATACCGGGGCAAGTGATGAATTATCATATCATCTTGCAAACAGGCTTTTAAACAACCCTCCAAACTGTGTTACTATAGAGTTAACCATAGGAAAATTAAAGTTAAAGGTATTGCAAAATACAAGAGTCAGTATAGCAGGGGCTGATATGAGAGCAAAATTAAACAGACAGCCGGTAAAAAACTGGAGCTGTTTTCCTGTAAAAAAAGATGATATTCTTGAATTTGGATATGCATTAAACGGGCAATTGGCTTATATGGCAGTCGAAGGAGGATTTAAAACAAAAAAAATACTTGGCTCGTCTTCAGTTGGCAAATATATAGGCTCACCCATAAAAAAAGAGGATATTTTAAGTGCATCTGCAAGCTATAACAGACAAAAAGCATTTTATTCTCCTGCTATTATACCCGCTATAGGGCATAAAGAATTGGAGTTGAGATTTGTTAAAGGATATCAGTACAATTGGTTTGATTTGAAAAACTTTACCGGATTAAAATTTAGAGTATCAAACAGATACAACAAAATGGGCTATCAGCTTATCGGTGACAAAATCACACCAAAATATGATAAACTTATCTCGGAAGCCATAGCATTTGGAGCTATCCAGATAACTGCTGCAGGACAACCAATAATACTGCTAAAAGACAGACAAACCATAGGAGGATATCCGAAAATCGGCTCAGTTTTACCTATGGACTGTTTTAAACTGTCTCAATGCGGAGCAAATACAAAAATAACTTTTAGGGAAATACCTCTTAAAGAAGCTGTAAAATTTACAAAAGATTTTTACAATAAGTTAAAAGGAATATAAAAACATTACAGGCTCTATCAGATTTTATTTTATATAATTTTATGCAAAGTTGTTGCTTTTTGCATCCATATCTCTATAGCTTCCCAGTTCTCATGTTCAATTAACTCTCTTATCTTTTTCATCTCTTTTTCAAAAAGGTCTATGGAATTTAAAAGATTGTTTCTGTTTTGTTTAAATACATCACTCCACATAACAGGTGAACTTTTTGCAATCCTGCTCATATCCCTAAAACCTCCTCCTGCAAGTGCTAAAATACTCATAGGGTCCTCCTGTGACATAACGGTATTTGCCAATGAGTAACTTATAGCATGAGGCAAATGGGATATGAAAGCTGCATGTCTGTCATGCTCTTTGGCTCCCATATAAAAGATATTCATATCCAGTTTTTTATATAACTCTTCCACTCTGTTTTTATGAAATTTTTCATTTCTTTCAGTATCACAAAGAACTACCGTATTGCCCTTGTATAAACCTTTGAAAGCCGCTGTCGGACCGTATTTTTCCGTTCCGCACATAGGATGGGATGCCACAAAGTTTTTTTCTATCTCTTTTGGAGTAGCTTCTACTATCTTTTGCTTTGTACTGCCCATATCAACTATGGTGGTTTTTGAATCTATATCTTTTAATTTTGGTAAAATTTTTACTATGGCATTTACAGGAATACATAAAAATATCATATCACATTTTTTTATATCTTCAAGCCTGCTTATTTCATCAACTAAATGCATTTCAAGGGCTTCTTCGCAATGAGCTATATTGTGATCCACTCCTAAAACTTTTTTTGCAATTTTTTTATCTTGAAGATCAAGCCCCAAAGAACCGCCCATAAGCCCCAGACCTACAATTCCTACAGTCATAAATATTCCTTTTATAATCTTTTTAAAATATATTTGGTATTATATCATTTTTAATAATTAAAGTTATACAACTTAACAAGGCAATATATGAAATTTTTTAAAACTTTCTTTACTTTATCCGCTTTTTTTACCATTATTTTAAATGCCGCAACAATAAAAGATATAAAATTTGACGGTCTGATACATATATCAAATCAAATCGCCAAAGAGATGCTTGGATTTGGTGTAGGAGATAGTGTAAATATTGATAAAATCGATAAATCAATTTCAAGATTTTTTGAACAAAATTATTTTAAAGATATATGGGTCAGCGAAGATAATGGGATACTGACATATCATTTTGTGGAAAAACCGGTCATTGCACAAATACAGATAGTAGGATATGACAATAAAAAAGATGATATAAAAACTATGCTTGATATAAAAAAAGGTGATATATATGATCAAGAAAGTATAAACAATGCCAAAAATCAGATATTGAATTATCTTGAGCAAAAAGGATATTATGACAGTATAGTTGAAACAAAGAGAATAAAATTAAATAAAAATAGTTTAAAATTGGATTTTATCATAAGCAAAGGTGAAGAAATTGTTATAAAAAAAGTCCATTTGTATGGCAGTAAAAATATAGATTATAGTGATGTCAAATCCAATATCGTTAACAGACAAAAACAGTTTTTAGGATGGCTGTGGGGACGAGATGACGGAAATCTTAAAATAGACCAGCTAAAATACGACAGTGCAAGGATAAAAGATTATTATATGAGAAAAGGCTATCTTGATGCAGATGTCAGTAGTGCATTTTTAAGAACTTATTTTGAAAACTATACTGCAGATTTATCCTATCTTGTAAAAGAAGGACAAATATACACAATAAACTCTGTAAAATTTTCTCTTGCAAAACCCGTTATAAAAATTGACAAATTAAAAGAAGATTTAAAACTTCATGCAGGCAAAACTTTCAATGTTGACAAATTAAGAAAAGATATAAAAAATATAGAACACAAAATAGAGGATTTGGGATATGCCTATGCAAAAATTTATCCTGACATAAAACAAGACAAAAAAAAGCATACCGCCTCTATAACCTATATAATAAATCCCGGACAAATTGTATATATTAAAGATGTACTGATATCCGGCAATACAAAAACAATAGACAGGGTTGTTAGAAGAAGTGTATATTTGGCTCCCGGTGACAAATACTCATACACGGACTTTCAAGACTCTATAACAGAATTAAAAAAGACAGGGTATTTTGAAAATGTAAAAATAGAGAAAAAAAGAGTCTCGGATAGTCAAATTACACTATTGGTTAAAGTCAAAGAAGCTCAAACAGGAAGTATATCAGGCGGTATAGGATATGGAAGTTATGACGGTTTTTTGATAAGCGGGAGTGTATCTGATAAAAATGTATTTGGTAGCGGAATTAATACATCAGTCAATATTGATTATTCATCAAAAAGTTTAAAAGGAAGCGTATCTTTTTACAATCCAAGAGTTTTTGACTCAAAATACAGTCTTAGCGGTTCAATATACAATACAAGCAATGATTATTATTCATATACTGAAGACAAAATAGGTTTAAACCTGAGTGTTGGAAAAAGGTTTACAAGAACCATAAGCGGCAGTGTCGGATACAATATAGAAAAATCAAAACTCAGTGATTTGGACAGTTCTTTGGACCCTACTCTTTATCAAGTGGGAAATACTCTAAAAAGTGCTGCTACAGTATCGGCCAAATATGATACTACCGATGCTTATTATTTGCCAAGACACGGTATGGAACTGATAGGCTCATTAGAATTTGCAGGTATCGGAGGTGATGAAAAATATATAAAAAATATAGAAAAATTTTCTTATTTTTACGGACTTGAGGATTTGATTGATTATGATATAATCTTAAGATACAAAGCACAATTTAGGATAGCTTTTGACAATGGCAATCTTCCCTTGAATGAAAAAATATATATGGGAGGACAATCCAGTGTAAGAGGTTACGAATCAAGTTCAATAGCACCAAAAAACAGTGCAGGATCACTCATAGGTGGCAAAAGAATGTTTGCAAACTCTATAGAAGCCAGCCTTCCATTGGTAGAATCCATAAAAATGAGAGCACTTTTCTTTGTAGATTATGGCTTTATAGGGGAAAACGGTTTTGATATAAACAGAGGCGGAACCGGTCTTGGTATCGAGTGGGCATCTCCTTTGGGTGCAATTCAGCTTATCTTTGCAAAACCTATCAATGAAAAACCGGGAGATAGAACATCAAAATTTGAATTTTCCATGGGAAGAAGGTTTTAACCTGTAAAACTATTTGGTTATGATTGCCAAAGGAAAAGGTTTATACAACTCTTTTAGACATTCTCCGCTGAGATAACATTTTTTTTCTTTTGTTTTAATGATAAGTGTATCATCTTCAAAAGAAAATTCATACTCAATATTTGCTAAATTTTTATGGATACATTTTGAAAGTGCCAGTATAAAACTAAGCCATTGCAGAGTATACATATCAGGTAGCAATTTAAGATACTCTCTTAACTTCTCCTCTTTTGGCAATTTTTTATTTTGATATAGTGTTATAAAAGCTATGAGTAATTTTTGAGAGTGAGTATAAGCATAATTCAGGCTGTTTAATATCAGATAAAAAGAGTGTTCATTACTTCTGTAATAATTTATACTTGAACCGATTGATGATAATTTGGCGGCAACTTTTAACTCATCTTTATATTTATCGTCTATACCATGTTTTGGTTGCAATATATCAAAAAGCTTAAGTGTATCTTTTTTAAGAGTATTTGCATATTCTTCATTTGTCAAAAATCTATCACTTAAACTTTTAAGGCTCGGATTGAAATTTTCCGGAAATCTTAGATTTGAACTCCTTAGAAGATCGCTAAGATACACTCCTTCTCTAACGCCTACTCCACTTGTTATAACTTTTTGTACACATAAAAAATCAAGTACATTTACAAATATACTTACACCCTCTCTAAAAGTATCAATCCTGTGTTTTTTGATATCGTATTTTTTTAGTTTAAGCATTGAAGATGTTGCTATCTTTTGGAGTATATCTCTGTTTTTAGGCAAGTCGTACTCATATGCATGAAGTGTTCTCAAAGGATAATCTTTCGGCATCAAAAGCTTTGATATGGCTCTGGCAGTTCCACCTATGGCGATAGCTTTTGCACTCTTAAATGATGGTGGTATTAAAGATAATTTCTCATTTATATATGCAATAAGTTCATTATGGTGTGCTTTTTTATCATAAAAAAGCTCTTTTAATCTTATAGTGCCTATATCAAGAGAAAAGGTTTGAGTAATTTTTCCATTTTTTATAAAAGCTAGCTCGGTAGAACCTCCGCCTATATCTATCGTTACGGCTTCGTTTTGCCTTGGTAGCAGATTGAGAGCGGCCAATCCTCCAAGATATGCCTCTTTTTTACCATCAATCACTTTTATATTCAGACCGACTTCTTTTCTAACTTTTTTTAAAAATTCTGCTTTATTTGGTGCATCACGAAGTGCGGAAGTCGCCACACATAAAATCTTTCTACATTTAAAACTGTTTGCTATTGTTTTAAAGTCCTGCAAAGCTTTTATGGCTCTTTGCATAGCAAATTCTTGTAAAACTCCGCCATGTTCATAACAGTTTTGCGAAATTCTAACTCTGCTTTTTGCTTCATGAATGATATGAAAAGCATATCTGCTACTTTTTTGACAAACAATCATCCTTGCGGAATTTGAACCTATATCGATAACAGCTGTTATCTTTGCCATGTCTATTCTTCGGCCTGCAGTTGCTTAAACTTAAGCTTTAACTCCTCGAAAGTTTCCAGATTGTCAGGGTCCGGTATAATACAATCAACCGGACATGCATCTATACAAGCCGGCTCATCATACGAACCGACACACTCCGTGCAAATATCCGGATCTATTATATATATCGGATCAGCTTCTTCTATAGCCGTATTAGGACACTCATCTCTGCAAGCATCACATGCTATACACTCATCAGTAATTTTTAAAGACATTTTTAAAACCTTTTTTGTAAAAATTAAAATAGTTTATACATTAAAAAAGCTTTGAGAAGATTTAAATTAGAAAAATTTTTATGCAATTTCACAAAAATTTACAAAAGGAAGAAAAATAGTGGCAATAGTACCTTGTTTATCTTTTCTGTTTTTTAAACTTATGGTTGCCCCTATGGCATCTGCGGCACCTTTTGCAAGAAAAAGCCCAAGACCTGTTCCACTTTTATTTCCAAATCTTTTAAAAGGAGCAAAAAGATCCTTCTCTTCGTCAATTCCGGGACCTTCATCTATAATCTCTATATAAAATCCATTACTGACATTATAGGTTTTTATCTCTATCTTTTTTTTCTCAGGTGTAAATTTTATGGCATTTTGTACAAAATTTTGAAGTATATGCAAGAGCAAAGTGGATTGTGTTTTTATCATATAACTCTGCGGTGAAAGGTTTATAGAGATATCTTTATTTTCATGGCGGGCCAACATTTGAAAATTATTTGCATGTTCTTTTATAAAAGCAATCAAATCCAAATCAACCGGTTTTTCAAACTGGGCACCCTCTTGTCTGCCTATTTCAAGGATATTGCTTATCATTTTATTCATTTCATCTATAGTTTTATTATCAAGCTTTAATGTCTCGATATATTTTTGTGGTTCTCTTTGTTTTATAAGAGTTACTTCATTTTTAGTTTTCATTACCGCAAGAGGTGTTTTAAGCTCATGAGCAATACCGATAAATAACTCTTTTTGATATTTTACAAAAGTTTTTATCCTGTCTATAAGTTTATTGATACTGATGCCAAGAGGCAAAAATTCCGAAGGCAAATCATCTATATCTATATGAGTCAAAAAATTTTCATTGAGTCTTGAAAGCCTTAAAGAGAGTGATCTTATGGGATTTAAAAGTATTTGAGATAAAAAAAGTGCATAAAATATGATAAAAACCATAGTAACACCATTTATAATAAAGATATTTTTTAAAATTTTTTCAAGCAGTATATCGGTTGATGACACATTTTTCAAAACAGATACAAAAGTAAATTTTTTTATATCAAGAGGATAGTATAATTGTATATAGTGTTTGGAATTTCTGTTAAACTGTTCATAAGAAATCTTTAAAGGCAGGTCAGGTCTTATCACAACAGATATTTTGGCATTCGGGATAGTATTGTTGGGCTTAAATATATCTATATCCGTATTGTTATATCTTAAAGATGTAGAAAAAAATCTTGCAGTTTTTTGAAGATCATTTGCTATATCTTCATAAATAGAAATTTTTATATAGTTAAATAATATAGTAGAAAATATCACAATCAGTGCCGCCGAAGCGACAACTAATTGCAATATAAATTTGTTTCTTATACTGTTTTTATTTATGATTTTTTTGGATAACAAAATCTATAACCTCTTCTTCTAACAGTTTCTATGGTAGAAATGTTAAGAGGTTTATCCATCTTTTGTCTTATCTGGTTTATAGCTACTTCTATAACATTTGGAGTTACAAGTTCAGGCTCTTCCCATATAGCATCAAGAAGTTGTTCTTTTGATACTATCTGATCACTATGTCTGGCAAGCTGGGTTAAAACTTCAAAAGGCTTACCTTTAAGTTCTATCTCTTTTCCTTTATAAGTTATCTTCTCCTCATCCGGATCTATAACAAGATCATCTATCTCTATAACATTTGTTCCGCCAAATCTAAGTCTTGCTTCGATTCTTGCTAAAAGTATATCAAAATCAAAAGGCTTTTTAATATAATCATCGGCACTGTTTTTAAGAGCATTTATCTCACTCTCTTTATCATCTTTTGCTGATATAACAACACAGGCTGTTCTTGGAGATTTTTGCTTTACCAACGATACAAGATCTATCCCGTCACCATCGGGCAACATTAAATCGGTTAAAACCAAATCATAGTTTCTAATACCTATAAAATACTCTGCATCTTTAAAGTTTTCAGAGCTGTCTGTTTGATAACCATACTCTTGCAAACCTTCGGCGATTGTTTTATTTAGAGTAACCTCATCCTCTACGATCAATATTCTCATAGTATTCCTTGTCTTTATAAAATTTAAGTGAAATTATATCATATTTTTAGAAAAATTTAAAGTTATTTTAATAAAATTTTAAAAAAAAGTTAATATTTTTTTAAAATTTCAACTCCCACGAGACAATTTTTATAAATTTCCGGTTTTGAAATACTCATCTTTACTGTTCTTATCTCAGGAAAGTCAAGTTTTAATGCTTTGCAAATTCCGCTAAGTGCATTTTCAAGAGTATCATACATTTTGTATTCAAGCAGATTGACAATAGCTTCCACAACATGTGTATAGTCTAAAAAATGCTTACTTTTATCATACTCAATCACAGCATTTAAAATTATCTTTTGCCTGTTTTTTCTCTCATGCTCCAAAACTCCTATGATAATATCCAGAGTCAAATCTTTTATAATTACACTGTATAAGTTATCACTTGTTTCGTTATTGAGTGTATTCATATTACTTTTTCCTCCCTCCCTTGAAAAAGTCCTACAATATTTGGTATATGTTTATAAACTATGATGATAAATAGTATAACAACAGGTGCATGAGTGTGAATTGCCGGCATATCAGGATGTATTACAAACGAAGCCGCAACCAAAGTTGTTAGTGCCAAAAGTGATGATACGGATGAAATTTTTATGGCTTTTGCACAAATTGCCCAAACGATTATGGCAATAATACTCTCAAGTGGCAACATATATATCATAACCCCTACTCCGGTTGCCACACCTTTGCCTCCTTCAAATTTTAAATAAGGACTGAAACAGTGTCCTATTACTGCAAGGATAGCTATCGCCCACTTGGTCTCCTCGCTTACGCCTGCCAATGATGCCGCAAGAAGCACGAAAAGACCTTTAAAAGCATCAAGCACAAGGGTAGCAACTCCAAGCTTTTTAGCCAAAGAGGGGTCTCTTTTTTTAAGCACTCTTAAAACATTAGTAGCTCCTATACTGCCACTGCCTTCACTTTTTATATCAACTCCTCCTATATATTTTCCAAGCAAATATCCAAAAGGAATGCCTCCTATAAAATATGCCAAAAGATAAAATTGTATATTGATATTGGTTAAAAAATCCATTTATTTCTCCCTGGTTTTGTATTTTGCGTATTATATCTTATATTTTATTACATTTATATAGTATCCGATTTATACTTTTTTGATATAATAACAAAAAATTACCAAAGGACATGTTTTGGATAATAAAAAATTAAAAGATGAATTAAATGTTACCGTAGTCGCCCATTTTTACCAAAAAGATGAAGTTTTTGAAATGGCTGATTTTAGCGGAGACAGTTTGCAGCTTGCCCAAATTGCATCAAAAGACAAAAACCCTTATCTTGTTTTTTGCGGAGTAGCTTTTATGGGGCAAAGTGTCAAAATACTCTCTCCGCAAAAGAGAGTTTTTATGCCAAAAGCTGCATGTTGTGCTATGGCAAGAATGATAGATGTAGATTATTTTGATAAAAATGTTAAAATATTGGAAGATGCAGGCATCAAAAAAGATGATTTTATACCGATAACCTATATCAATTCAAGTGCAGAGGTAAAAGCAAGAGTTGGAGAGCTTGGAGGATATGTGTGTACCAGTTCAAATGCCAAAAAAATTATATCTCGGGCATTAAAAGAAGATAAAAAGATACTTTTTGTTCCGGATCGCTGTCTGGGTCAAAATGTAGCAAATGATATGGGATTGAAATCAGCCGTTATCGGTGAAGAGACGGATTTAAAAAATGCCGATATACTTTGCTATAATGGTTTTTGCTCCGTTCATCAACTTTTTAGTGTAGAAGATATAGAGTTTTACAGAAATAAATACCCCGGTATTTTGATAGCTTCGCATCCTGAGTGCAAACCCGAAGTTTGCCAAAATTCGGACTTCGTGGGTTCAACAAGTCAACTTATAAAATATATCAAAGAGTTGCCTATCGAACAAAAAGTAGCAGTCGGAACGGAATTTAATATGGTAAACAGACTAAGAGATAAAAATACTTACATACTCTCCTCGACAAAACCCGAATGTCCGACAATGAATGAAACTACCCTGCAGGATTTATATGATACTTTAGTAGCCATAAAAAACGGTGAATTCAAAAATGAGATAGAAGTTGACAAAGATGTTATCAAATGGGCAAAAATCGCACTTGATCGAATGATGAAGATAAGTTAAAATTGGAGAAAAAATGATAAAAAGTTTTGTAAAAAAAGCTCTTCAGGAAGATGTCGGAAGAGGAGACCTTTTTAGACTTGTCGGCAACAAGAAAAAAGTTCAGGCTAAAATTAAAGCAAAAGAAGACGGTATTCTGGCCGGAGTTGAGTATGCCAAAGCACTTTGCAAGATAGAAAAAATAAAATTTGAATTTTTTAAAAAAGATGGTCAAAGTATAAAAAAGGGTGATATTATAGTTGCATTGGAGGGTAAATCAACCAAAATCCTAATGTGCGAAAGAACCATACTAAACCTTCTTCAGCATGCAAGCGGTATAGCAACCAATGTAAACAGTTATAAAAAATGTTTAAAAGATTCAAAAATTAAATTGCTTGATACGAGAAAAACAAGACCGCTTTTGAGAATTTTTGAAAAATATGCCGTAAGATGCGGTGGCGGAAGTAACCACAGAATGGGTTTGGATGATTGCCTGATGCTAAAAGATACACATTTAAAAACTATAGATGATTTGAAAACTTTTATAGAAAATTCAAAATACAAACTCCCTTATACAACAAAGATAGAGGTAGAGTGTGAAAATGTTGAAGACGCCAAATATGCAATGCAATGCGGAAGCGATATGGTAATGTGCGACAATATGCCAATCAATGAAATATCCGAGGTTGTAAATTTTAGAGATAAATTTTATCCTCATATACTTCTTGAAGCAAGTGGGAATATAACAAAAGACAATATACTGGATTTTGCAAAAACGGGAGTTGATGCCATCAGCAGCGGCAGTCTTATACATCAGGCAACATGGCTTGATTTTTCTATGAAAATCTACTAAAAAGGTTTATATGTGGCTGACGATCAGGAGAAAACCGAAGAGCCCACCTCGAAAAAAATAGAAGATGCAAGAAAAGACGGCAATGTACCCAAAAGTCAAGATTTTAGTGGCTTTATTACTCTTTTTGTAGCAGTTATAGCAGTTTTGACCCTGACAAAATTTATAGGAGAACATATAGAGCATTTATACAGGTACTACACTTCTTTTATCGGGAGTAACTTAACCAAAAACAGTATACTTTCCATGGTGATATTTACCTCAAAAGAGTTGCTTTTATCTGTTCTTCCTATTGCTTTGCTCGTATCAATAGCCGGAATAATTTCAAACCTGATACAGTTTGGTTTTGTGTTTTCATCAAAACCTCTTATTCCGGATTTGACAAAAATAGATCCTATAAAAGGAATGAAAAATCTTCTCTCCGTTAAAAAACTGATTGAGAGTATAAAAGTGGTACTGAAAGTATCTTTTGTTTTTACGGTAGCTTCATACTTTTTCATATCATTTATCAAACAACTTCCTCATGTTGCCTATTATTCCATATTTGATCAAATTATATGGCTTAGAGACAAGATAATCATTTTAGCCTCGGTTATGCTGATACTTTTTTTAATACTCTCGGTTGCAGATCTTTTGATAGTCAGATATCAGTATTTTAAAGATTTGAGAATGAGTAAGCAGGAAATAAAAGATGAATTTAAACAGATGGAAGGCGATCCTCAGATAAAAGCCCGTATAAGAAAAATACAAATGGAAATGGCACAAAAAAGAATGATGCAGGAAGTTCCCAATGCAGATGTCATCATAACCAATCCAACCCACTATGCTGTTGCCATAAGGTACGACAGACAAAAAGACAAAGCCCCGGTTATTATAGCAAAAGGCATAAATGAAATAGCTTTAAAAATAAAAGAAATAGGCAGGAAGCATAAAGTACAAATTGTAGAAAATCCTCCTTTGGCAAGAGAATTATATAAAATATGCGATATTGACAAAACCATACCGGAATCCTTATATAAAGCTGTAGCCGAAGTTTTGGCATTTGTATACAAGGCAAAAGGAGAACAATGACAGAAAATTATAAAAAAGCTCAAAAACTCATAAATAATGCTTATCATATAGTGATAGCTTCCCATATAAATCCTGACGGTGATACGATAGGCTCTATGCTTGGTCTCGGAATTGCTTTAAAAAAAGCCGGCAAAAAGATAACTTACTTCAATAAAGAAAAAAATTTGCCTAAAAAATTTGATTTTCTTCCGTCATACAAAAAGATAAAATCTTCTTTTCCGAAAGAGTATGATCTTTTTATATGTGTTGATGCGGCAAGCTTTGAAAGAGTCGGAATTGATACTGTTTTAAAAGTACCTACAATATCATTTGACCATCATAAAACAAATATAAAATTTGCAGATATCAATATAATAGACCATACAAAAGTAAGTACTTCACTTGTTGTTCTGGAATTTTTGGAATTTTTTAAATACGATATCACAAAAAACTGTGCCGTATCTTTATATACTGCACTTGTTGAAGATAGCGGATTTTTTAAATTTGACAGGGTTAAAGAGGAAACATTTCAAAAAGCTTCATATCTTGTAAAACTCGGGGCCGATCCTGCAAATATATCAAATATGCTAACCAACAGAAACTCTTTGGCAAAAATACGACTTCTGCAAAAATATCTTGATGCACTCACATTAAAAAACAATGCTACTGTCTGTTTGTCAAAAATAACATTGGAAGACTTTGAACAAACAGGTGCAACGATAAGCGATAGTGATTCATTTGTCAATACGGGGCTCTCTCTTGCAACTGTAAAATTAAGTATATTTATGTATGAAGTTGATAAAGAATTTATAAAATTTTCCTTAAGAAGCAAAGATGATATTACGGACTGTTCCAAAATTGCAATAAAATACGGCGGAGGCGGTCACAGAAGGGCTGCAGGCTTTACAGCAAAGATAAAAGATACAAATGATATAATAAGTTCAATTTTACAAGAGGAGCCTCTAAAGTGAGAAGAGAAAAAAGTTATGCGGGTATTATAAGTCTGATAGTGCTTTTGGCATTTATATCAGGAGCATTTTTTATATACAGTTCTAAAATGTTTGAAAGGAACAAACCGCAAATTATCATCAAAAATGAAATATACTGGAATCTAAAACAGCCACTTACCATATTACTAAAAGATGACAGCGGAATAAAATTTGTCAATGCTTCTTTAAGCAATGGCAAAAACTCCATAATTGTTGCCAACAAAGTGTATAAAAACCCTCCGCTTTCAACCAGATTTCTGATAAAAGCACCCAATACGAGTTTTATATATAAAAAAGATAGATTTAAGCTTACCATAGAAACAGTCGATACAAGCAAATGGAACTTCTTTTCGGGAAACAATGCCAAAAAAACCATTGATATTATCATAGATAAAAAAAGACCCGAACTTTATACCATAAACTCTTCGTACGGCATTAGAAAAGGCGGAAGTGCACTTGTTGTATTTAAAGCAAATGATGAAAATATGAAAGAATTATATATAAAAACTCCTTTTGGAAAGAAATTTTACCCTACTCCTTTTTATAAAAAAGGATATTATATATCACTTTTGGCATGGCCTATAAAAGAAAAAAAATTTAGGGCCGATATCGTTGCCGTTGATAAAGCCGGCAATACTTCAAGAGCCCATGTGGCACTTTATATAAAACCTCAAAAGTATAGAAAAAGTATCATAAAACTAAGTGATAATTTTTTAAATGGCAAGGTTGCAAACTTTATAGAGGAAGTTGTTCCGAAACTTTCCGGCAAAACTCCTTTAGAACAGTTTATCTATATAAATCAAACGGTAAGAAAGAAAAATGAAGATTTAATCCATCAAATAAGCTCAAAAACAGATGATACTTTGATAAAGAAATTTTATCTTAAACCTTTTTATCCGTTAAAAAACAGTGCCAGGGTTGCCAGTTTCGGAGATTATCGAACATATTTGTACAAAGGTCAAAAAGTCAGCAATTCTTATCATTTGGGCGTTGACTTGGCAAGTACAAAAATGGCAAAAATCAAATCTTCAAATAAAGGAGAAGTTGTTTTTGCTCATTTTAACGGTATATACGGCAATAATATCATCATATATCACGGTTTGGGTCTTTACTCCCTTTACGGACACTGCTCTAGTTTTTTAGTACAAAAGGACGATATGGTCAAAAGAGGTCAAATTATTGCAAAAACGGGGAAAACCGGTATGGCACTGGGAGATCATTTGCATTTTGGAATACTAATCCAAGGCGTAGAGGTTTTTCCAAGAGAGTGGATGGATAAACACTGGATGAAAGTCAATATTTTTAATGTTATGAAAGATGCCAAAAAAATTATAGATCAAAAATAAGGTACATTTTTTGCTTTTTTAAGATAAATTATAGTATCATGTCTATTTTAAAGCGGAGACACTGAGTGAAACAAAGAACAATAGCAAAAAAAGTTAAAGGTATAGGCATAGGACTGCATAAGGGCAATCCTGTAGAAATTGTACTTGAGCCTCTGGAAGCAGATAGCGGTATACTCTTTTTCAGGTCGGATTTAAATATCACGATTGAAGCAAAACCGGAAAATGTAGTTGATACAAAAATGGCAACCGTTATAGGCAAAAACGGTGCTGTCATATCTACAATAGAACATTTGCTTTCTGCTATATACTCATATGGTATTGACAATATAAGAATTTCTGTTAATGCCGCGGAAATTCCCATAATGGATGGAAGTGCAACAAGTTTTTGCATGCTTCTTGATGAAGCCGGTATAAAAGAGTTGGATAAAAGCAAAAAGATAATGATTATAAAAAAAGAAATCAATTATAAATTTAATGATAAATTTACAAAAATTTCTCCTTCCAAAACGGCCAAATACAATTTTGCAATTGATTTTAATCATCCGGTAATCGGCAAACAAGAGTACGAATTTATCTTCAGTAAAAAAGATTATATAAAACATATATCTAAAGCCAGAACATTTGGATTTTTAAAAGATGTACAAATGCTTAGAAGCATGGGATTGGCTCTTGGAGGCTCTTTGGATAATGCCATAGTATTAGATGACAATAAAATGCTCAACAGTGATCCTTTAAGATATGAAAATGAATTTGTAAGACACAAAATTCTTGATGCAATAGGAGATTTAAGTCTTATTGGTATGCCTGTGATTGGCAGTTATTCTTCTTTTGCCGGAAGTCATGATTTAAACCATCGCTTAACTTTGGAGATACTAAAAGATTCTTCAAATTACGAGATAAAGAATTTTGATGAAGCATCATCTTACAGTTTGACAAAGGCTTTTGCATAAAAGATAAAATCGAAGTAGTTGTGGTATCTTTGACAACTCCTTTTCTTATGGGACTATACAAAGAAGGCAAACTCTTTAAATCCTACAAATCAGATAAAAAAACAACCGTCGTATTGCCTGAAATTTTTCAAGAAATTACATCTTTATATGATATAACTGCTCTATACTATGCAAAAGGGCCCGGTAGTTTTATGGCTATTAAAGTGAGTTATGTTTTTTTAAAAAGTTTTGCTATTGCAAAAAATATAACTTTAAAAGCAGTTGACGGATTTTATTTTAACAATAATGCCCCCATAAAAGCTTTGGGGAAAACTTATTTTGTTAAAGAGGGAAATAATATAACTTTTG
>CAZKWE010000039.1:0-2665 GCA_964556545.1 uncultured Campylobacteraceae bacterium
ATATCTAACATAATCTTTCTTTCCTGAAATACAATGGTATTTAAGGGCATTGGAGATACCCTTAAAATATCAAATAATTATAACTGACCATTTTAACGAAAAATTCACTTTCATGGAAGTTTTTCCTGTTTTTTTTAAAATAATAATTTTCTTTTTCAAGCGATTCTAAGAGAGTACAAGCACAATTTTTCTATAAAAAAGATATTTTGCTCTTGAAAATTAGACGATAAAATCGTCTATTTCCAAATATTCAACTTTTCCGAATCTGGTAGCTTCTCTGTAATGATTTTCTTTTAGATGATATAGGCTTATTGTATCATTTTGATCAGAAAATTTTTTAGCCAATTTTTCTATTTCTTTGAGTTCTGTTTTGCCAACAAGTCCTTCAAATACGCTTTTTTGAGTTCTTGTAGCAAATCTAAGAAGATTTTTTGCAAATTTGTATCTTTTTTTATCACTGCTTATATCATAAACAACTACTATATATTTTTTCATATTATAAAATCCCACGGTTTTTCATCTTTTGCAAGTTCTGTTTTTTCTTCATTTTTACCGGAAATTTTAAAAATAAAAATTTTATCTCCTTCTTCCTCGTCAATAAGTTTTTTTAATTTTTCTAAAATCTCATTATAATTTTCCCTCTCAAGTTCAAAAGTAGAATTTTGAACTCTAATCCCGTATTTTTCTAATAATCTTGCAACTTTTCTAAGTCTTTTTGGTTCAGTTATATCATAGACTATCAATAATAACATATTATATCATCCAATCTTTTTCCATATTCTAAAGATTTTATGTCATTTTCTGCAACTTTAAAATAGTGCAAAATATTTTCTCTATTTGCATGATTTATTTTTTCATTGAATAATCTAAATAAAATTTTTAAAAATTCTCTTGTAAACTCTCCTTTTTCAATATCTCTTGGCTCAATTTGATAATTTACGACAATATCAATCAATAAAAACAGTATAAAAGCATCTAACAAAGAAAAGACAAAACTGTATAAATATTTACTATTCTTATTTAGATGGGATAAAAGACCATAAAGAAGACATTGATAAATTTTAAAAGCTTTTCTAAAATATATTTTCTGTTTCTCATTAAAATTTGGTTTGACATACTCTATATAGTTAAAAACCGCTTCTTCAATTTCTTGATCTACTGTTTGTAAGATTTGTTTTGATTTCTCAATATCCTGATTTTGTATAGCAAAATTATAAATAATTTTTATCATATCCTTATAAAAAATTTTATCTGTCTTTTTCTTTGATTGATAGTCATGCACTAAATAATCTTTTTCTTTTTGAAATTTTATTTTTATCATATGTTTTCTAAATACAAAATAATTTAAAACACTTAAATTATCTGAAATATCAAGGTTCCATGGGATATTGGAATGTATCATATTCCCATTTTTACCAAAAGTTACTATATCTATCTGTTTTGACAGTTGTTTTGACAGTCTATCATTTCTATCTACCAAAAAAAGCAGAGAAAAAGGGGATATATCTATATTTTTGATTTCATTTGAGTCTGTAACATATAAGATACTCATTTAAAAAAATCCTATTAGATCTTGAATGATTTGATTGTTTTCTTTTTGATCTTTTTCATCTTCAAAAAAATACTCAACAAATTTTCTAATAAGTTTTTTAATGGATTCATTTGTTAATCTAAAAGATTCGTCTATATCATCTTCTGTAATTTCTTTTTCTTTTAATAATTTTATGGCGAATTTGCTAAGTTCTACTCTTTTAAATTCTAATAAATCTGAAACCAAAGGAGCATGGGTACCTCTTTTTGTGTGTAAAAAACCTATATATGGATCTAAACCATAAGATAATATGATCGAATAAAGATAATTATAATATAAAACATATACAAAACTTAAAAGTGCATTAACTATAGGGCATCTCTAAAAACTTATACAATCCATAGCTTTGTCAGTTTGTTCATAGGCGAGGCGCAACGACGAAGGCTATGCCAAAGCATAGTCAAGGAGTTGCAAGCAAGTTATGGGCAAACTGACAAAGCCCAAAGGGAAGGCAAATAAGGCACAATCTTTCGCAAGATAAATTCTTGAATTACCTTTGGGTAGTCCTGCAAATTTCTCTTGCGAAATCTTATGCCTTCTTTGCCTTCTATGGACTGTATAGGTTTTTAGAGCTGCCCTATATCTTAGGGGGTCTATAATCTCTTCCTTCAAATTTTATATTCGTATCTTTTAATTCATCTTTGATTTTTTCAAAAAGAAATTTTGAAGAAGTTCCTTCTATCCCTAAAATGGATGAAATGCTTTCAACTTCTTTTAATTTTTTCTTATATCTTTCCAACGACCTTCCATAATAATTTTCTATTTTTTCTATTTTAGAATTTATGATCCATTGTGATATTTCCAAACTTTTGTTTTGAACACTGCTATATTGAAGCAATCTATTTTTATGATTACTTTATAACTGACCTTACGCACTATATCGTATTCATAGCGGTTTTAGTGACATTTGAGTACGAGGCACTTTTATGAGTCATAGCCAAAGCTATGGCGACTTAAAAGTAACGAAGTAATCGAGTGTCAATAAAACCGTCCTTCGGATAAAGAGATAAAGTACCTACTGCTTCGTTGGTTGTCTTTCACCATAGCTTTGGCTATGCTAAAAAACAACCGCCT
>CAZKWE010000040.1:0-9253 GCA_964556545.1 uncultured Campylobacteraceae bacterium
GAACTTGAACCGAAATTTATATTAAAAGTTAAAGGGCTACCTATTGATTTTATATAGTAAACACCTGCAGCTTTTATTTGTCCGAAATAAGTCAAATAATTGCTTAGAACAAAACCTGAATTCTGAGATAATCCAAGAGTGTTTATATAGTTTAAAAATGATGAATAGTCTTGCTTGGAGACTGTATTTCCACCATCATATTTCGATAGATATGTTACAGAGTCTTTTGTTATCTTTACCGCAGCTACAAATGGTTTTCCGGTAAACTGCTCCATCCAACTTGAATATGCAGCTAAATTGTAGACAATCAATGTTTGATCATATTTTATAGAAGCCTGTAAAGTTGACCAATCTATATCTGTAGGAAGATATACGACATGAACCTGATTATCATTTGGCACAGATAAATTCCAAACAGTATCACTCATATTGACCTTTACTATTCCATCAGTAGCAAACAGACAAATCAACATTGATAATAATACAACTAACTTTTTCATAATATTTCCTTTATTTTAGCCTAATTTAGAGGTCTCCTGCACCAGCTCCTTGTGCTGTCGTAGAGCTTGAACTACTTGAAGACCCTGAACTTGAACTTGCTTCAGAACTTGAACTTGCTTCAGAACTTGAACTTGCCTCAGAACTTGAACTTGCCTCAGAACTTGAACTTGCCTCAGAACTTGAACTTGCTTCAGAACTTGCTTCTGTATGTTTTACTGTTACAGTACCTTTATAATCTATAAAATCTGCAAAGATTCCATCACTACTAAGATTATCCGGATTTGTGGCAACTCCTGTAAATTTAATTTCTACTTTATATGTTCTTGGTTTTGATATATAACCCTTTAGGGCTTTTATAGCCTGAGGTATTTTGGCATTATCAATTGCTTTCAAGACAGTATTGATATTAAACGAAAGATCATTCATTGTTAAATCGTCTCCTGTAATGGTTGCTGTTGCACTATTTCCTATAATAGGAGTAAGGTCAGCCAAGCCATTCTGAGCAACATTAATTGTAGAACCTGCAGGCAAAGTTACAATCACATTTGTAGAATTATTTGGATCTGCTTTAACTGTAGCACCTTGAATACTTAAGGAAACTTCATTTGCAGTTCCGACATTATCTTTTATTGTAACCGTAACTCCTACATTACTAATTTCATTAAATTTTTTCGTTACTGCAGCACCGAAAGATATATTATAAAAATCAGTTATATTTTTATCTGTGGTGTCTATAGTTGCATTAAATTCATTACCGTTTAATGTTGTCGTAACATCTCCGACAGTTATACTGCTAACAAGTAGTTTGGCAGGTTGATTATTAATAGTATTTTGTATTACTTTTTCACTTTGTTTCAATTCGGTAATATTCACATCTTCAACTGTTATATTATTCTCATTCAGTTTAGCAACAACAGTTTGTGTCAAATTTGTATCCTCTGCTGCCTGAATTACACTTGTAGGATCTATTGCATCTTTCTCAAGAGCTTCTTTTACAAGTTTAATACTATCTTCACTTGCTAATGCAACTGCAGCCTTTACTGCAGCATCGCTACTGTTTGTCTTAACTGTACCATTCTCAGTAATATTTAAATCTTTTAAAACTGCTGTATTATAAGATTTTGCTTGGACAGCTTTAATAACTGCTTGCTCTGCAAGATATGCTGTCGGATCTCCGGCTTTAAGCTTGGCAATAGGATCTCCTTGTAATGAAGCAGGCAATGTTATGTTGTTCTCTACTGCAAGCGTAGTTAATGGTGTAATCGCACTGTTTGCAGGTCCTTTTAGTTCAAATCCAACAGGCTTATCAACACCTTTATCATACTTATAGTTCGCATTTGAGTCTATAATGGCATTATTGGGCACGGTTACGGTACCGCTTACAACTCCTGGAAATTTTATTTTACCCGTTGTATTTCCATCGATATACAATACTGCCCTTTTAGATGTATCATTTGTATCATTAACATCTACATAACTCTCTTGCCCACTTGCATCCTTTGCTGGAGATGGCAAATAAACAAGATAACTATTTACTACCGGGCCGCTCGTAGTGCTACCGGTACTACTACTACTATTTCCACATCCTGTAAACAATGCTGCACCTAAGATAACGCTACTGGCTATCAGGCTAATCTTTGTTATTTTCATAAACAACTCCTCATTAAATTTTGATTTGTCCTATTGTATCATATATTTTTTATATTTTTTATTAAATTGGGCTTAATTATGCAAATAAAGTTACTTTTTTATGCTATAATGTGACTTTATAATTTGACATATTACTCTACTTCGCGTAGTTAAAAGGATGATGATGAAAAATGTGATTTATGTTTTGTTTGTATTGTTGTGTAGTTCTGTTTTTGGGGCTCAGGATTTGAATATATCCAAAAACAGTTGGCTTTTATCCAGTTCTGTGTATGATGCAAAACTGACAAATTTAAATTTGCATGCAGGTGATATACTGTGGAAGTATGACGGGGAGTGGAAATACTATAAAAAGAGTACAGACGGCTCCTCTTATGGCAATATGACTGCTTTAAAAAGCGGTGAGGGATTTTGGATAAAAAGCCAAGAGAGTTATACTCTGCATATACCTCAATCCGACAAAAGTATAGCGCCTTTTAGATTTGGATGGAATCTTGTGGGTCCCGGTAATTCGGATGCAAATCTTACCAAAGACGAAACTTATAAAGATGTAGCATATGCATGGATTTATGAAAGCGGTATCTGGAAATACTGGATAAAAAACGGTGCAAAACAGTTTGATACCGTAAAAGCAGGCAGTGGGGTATGGATATACAATGTAAGTGGAGATACACTCAAGATAGGCGATTTGTCAACCCCTCTCAAAGATGGTATATTTGATAAAGTCTATAAATCATCAAACGACAGTGTTGAAAATATATGGAATATCTCATTTAAAATAGAAGTCAAAGATTTGTCAAATTTCAACATAGGCATAAAATTTCTCAAAAAGAGCAGCGGTGCAACCGGGGAGATAGTATATAGCGGATTGAAATTAAGCAATGGTAAGATATCACCTCCGAATGCATTATATATAAAAGGCACAAAGGGCAACGGAGACAGTGGCAGTGTTTACTATGATGACAGTTACGATCCATCAGGCATAAGGGCAAACTCTATAAAATTGGACGGAGATATACTCACTCTTAAGTTGGGTACGATTATGAGTAAGCAAACCATTACAAGCGAAGAGACTTTTAAAGCCGTGAGTGATTATAATATCACCATAGTTCCCGAGGGTATAGAGGTAGTCGGGGGAGAGACAAAAAAGCTTACCAATCTGGTTGATTTGGCACATGTTTTTGAAGGCATTGGAGTCAGTGGTGATATTGAGATTCGTTAGTCTTCTTTTAAGCATATCTATGGCTCTTTTGGGGGCAAACATAAGATATGCCAAGTCTGATTTGCATACTTTAAGCATATCAAAAAATCAGATAGATATATCGCTTGAATACAGGTTGCTAAATGATACGGTAGATATCTTTAATCTAAAAGAGAAAGAGCTTGGGGGCATCAAGGGTTTTGCCTCCATTGGTGATTTGAACGGATATGGTATATCTTTGAGATATGGCATAAAATCAAATCTTATGATTGATTATAAACATGATACGGACAGCATAGAATATCTCTCTGATACTATGAAAAACAGTAGAGATGAGTTGTATCTAAGATATCATCTTTTTGAGAATGATTTTGCATATTTCAACAGTGGGGTTTCGTTTGATATCGGTTATATGAGAAACAGTTTGGATGATTTTTATCTTAAGGACATAAAAGCTATAAACGAAATGATAAAAAGAGTTTTACCGGGAAAGGATGCAAAACTTTTGTATTCCGATGGAGTAACTCCGTTTTCGGGTGAGCCTTTTGCACGCACAAAGGGATACTACTCCTACTTTAACCATACTATGACAAAACTGGCAAAAGATCCTTATATATCTATAACAAATACAAAAGATGACAGTTTTTTTCTTAGAGTTCTAAGCGGATTCAATACCGATAAAAAAGTATTTGATATGTATACAGGATACAGATATACCAAAATAAAAAGTACAATCAGCTCAACAGATGAGATTGTAAGATTGGCAAAAACGAAAGGATATGATTTAAAAAAAATACTAGACAGAGATGAAAATATGCTGTTTTTAGGTTTTAATTATTCTCAAAATATAAAACGATTTATATATGAGTTCAATTATGAATATGATAGATTTTTCAGAGGAAGCGGACTTGGGTATTTGAATTCAAATCATATCATAAATGCATCCATATCTTATGTATTGGATAAAAATACACTATTGAGTCTTGGCGGAAAGATTATGTATAGACAATTTAACGGTGTGATACCGTATCTTTACAACAAATACACACAAACTACATTTGATCACAAATACGGTTATATGACCTTTGGCATAGAGTATAAGTTTAAATGATTAAATTGGAGAAATTAGGATTTAAATCTTTTTATGCTTATGTGATATTTGAAAACCATATGCATATGACTACACAAAAAAGAAAAAAAGAGGAAAGAAAAAAATAGTTATCCTCTTTTATTTCCTTAAAAAAATCGATCCAAATTTACGATTTGAAATATCTCATTACCTTTTTGACCGCTTAAATTGTACATTATATCGTTGTTTGTATCAAAGGTGAAACTATTGTAACCTCTTTTTAGACTCTTTTTGGAGATAATATGGGGCTTATAGTCACTATCAAGAGAGATCTTAAACATAGTTACCCCACTGCCATCCGGATAGATTATCAAATCGCCATTACCGATTCGAGTTATTTTACCATTCTCATAATAGTCACTTCCAAGATTAACCTCTCCTTTTAGATTTAACTCACTATCGAAAATGGATAGATATTGACCTCCATTTCTCTCCGTTATGGTTACTATAAGAGAGTCTCCGAGTCTTTTTACGGCTGTAAAACTATAAATGAATGATGAAAAATCATAACTATATAATTGCTTGAAATTTTTATCGAAAATTCTCAAGCCGCCGTATTGACTATCATGAAATGTTGCGAAAATTTTACCGTCATAACAATCAAAAGGTATCATACTTGTATCTTCGAAAGATATGTTGCGATCACTTAAATTGCTATCTAATGATGTTGTTAAAAAACCACTCAAATAGCTACTTTGATCCGAACTGTTTTTATATCCGTAAAAGCTTGCAAATACAGTGTTCCCGTCTATAGAAAATATCTTATTCATACTGATAGAATCACCTTTTACGGCATGAATTTTTTTCAAAAGATTATACTCTTTATCGAAAATATTTAGATAAACATCATCACCATCTTTGCTCGAAGTAATCGTATAATCTCCTTTTGTGATAAAATAACCGCTATAACAAGGTATGCTTTTTACAAATTTCGGATTTGAAAAATCTGAAATATCCACAATCTCCAAACTATTTCCAAGATCGAGATAGGCTCTGTTTCCAAAGATTTTCACACTCCATATATAACCATCGGCCTCGAACTTAGAAAGCTGTTTTAATTTGTTATTCGCATTGGAGATTATATCTATATGGTGATTATATTTGTTGCTACAGTTATATATAGTGATAGCTCCATCTTCACTCATCGAAAAACCTCTTCCGCTACCGTTGCAAATATTTAAGCCATCCATATTGACAATATGTTCGTCATTCACACTTATTAGATTGAGTTTTTCGTTTTGTAATAAAAATTTCGTACGATTAAGATCCGAAACCAATTCAAACCCTCCGATATTTCGATAATCATACAGGTAACTATCCGTATATACCCAAAAACCTTCTCCTTTTTTTATAAAACCGTCAAAGCTCTTAATATCGCTATGATCTTTTAAAAGATTGGAAATATTTTGATCTTTAGTAAAATAGCACCATTCTGCATCATTATATTTCCAAACAATTTTCCTATCCTCATCTGCTCTGAAGCCATCTCTTAGCATAGGAATAACCTCTCCGTCCTTAGGTGCACTTAACATACTCCAACCGTTAGAACCCATCTCTGCCACCGTAGTATTTAAATCATAATCAAATCTATCGAACGATATGTTTTGATCCCTATCCGATTCCACCCAAAATCCGTATCCTTTATCAAGTCTATTGAAGTGTTTAAAACCTCTTATGCTGTAAATATCACTTGCAACTTGCCAACTGCCGGCTCTATATTGGAAAATCAAATATCGGTTAAATTTCGAACTAATATTGATGGACATTCCGACCGGCAATCCGACAAAGTTCCATCCCTTTTTCAAAGATAGATACTCTTTATCCGGCTTAAGCTCGGTAAAATCTGTTTTAGCCTCTATGGGTAGATTCACTTTCGTAGGTTCTAAAATTACTGAATCATTACTATCTTTTACGAGTGCATTATCATTTTTTCCCCAACCATACAAAGTATCATCTTCCGATAAGGCAAAAGATGTATAATCTCCCGCGGCAATATCTTTTATACGAGATAGCGAAAGTTTATAAGGAGTATATCTATTCTCCTTTTTACCATCGCCAATATTGCCGTCACAACCACATCCCCAAGTATATACATTCCCATATTTATCGAGTGCCATCGCGTATCTGCTTGAAGCCGAAATCATTACAATATTGCTTAAGCCATCTATTTTTTGGGGAATATTTGAATTTGAATCATTTGAATTTCCAAGTTCTCCGTCACTACCATAGCCCCATGCATATACATCTCCGTTTTTATCAAGAGCATAAGCACTAAAGAGGGATGTTTCTATCTGAATAACATTTTTTAAAGATTTGATTTTTTGCGGAGTATCTCTTTGTTCGTTATCTCCCAAACCCAACTCTCCATGATAATTGTTTCCCCAACTATAAACATTCCCATAGCTATCCAATGCCAATGAGAAAAAAACTCCGCACTTTACGGATACTATATCTTTTAAATTCGGAATTTGCATAAATTTGACAAGAGAAGAATAGGGGTTTATATTCTCTATTCCGAGCTCTCCGTAGAGATTTTCACCAACGGCATATACCAAACCGTCCCTATCGATGATTAGAGTATGATTTGCTCCGTCACTCTCCACATATTTTACCGGTTTATCAAAGGGAATTTTTTCAAAACTTCTTACTACCCCATACTCTTTGCCATTTCCCAGTACTCCGTTACTGTAACTGCCCATAGCATATAATACTCCGTTATTATCTATGGCAAAAAAGAGATTATTTCTTGCAATAAATCTGTTGATTTTTTGCAAAACCTTTTGCGGTTGCATGGTGATATTATCCTCATTATAGCTGATTCTATAAGAGCCTTTCCAATATAAAGAGGAGTTCGTATCTGTTATCAACAAACTGTTTTCCCCCGCAGATATCAATCCATCCGCAACCAAAATAACTGCGCTTGAAATCAAAACAAATAATAATTTCTTCATCATTTTCCTTATTTTTCTGAGTCTTTTTTACTTCCATTGACATCATTTGTTGTTGAATTGCTATCAATTATCACATCATCTGAAGTTTCATTATATACCCAAAATCCTTGACCTTTAGATATATGAGTCAAATTGGTAAATCCAAAGTTATCAGTAGTTATATTTTGCAAAGCTGAATTTATATGAAGCAACCAATTGCCGTTTTCATATCTCCAAATACTTTTTATACTATCCGGAAAAATTGATATATCCATATCGGTTGTGGCTCCCAAAAGATTCCAACCCGGTTTTATCGTGATAGAAAAATCATCTGTATTTGTCGAGATGCTTCTTCCCGTATCTACGATATAAGTATTGATATCAGTAGTAACTACTAAGGTAGTTTCATCTTCACTTAGAGCTATGCCTCTTGTTGCAAACCAACCACTATCACTTAGATTTATATCTTCTGCAATAGTTTGATTTGGTACATCATATACCATAACTCCCGGATGATCTTGATTTCCTCCAACAGCGATATAGATATATTTTCCATCTTTTGTCATAACCATATCTTGTGGTTCATTGCTTGATCCTAATGATATATTTTGCTCATTACTCAATAAACCATTATTAAAATCATATATATTCAGATATTTATTCCAAGTATCAGATATAATTACTTTGCTACCATCTTTGCTTTGCACAAGAGTACTTACCCATCCGACAGTTCTAAATTTATCAGTTAATTTAACATCAGATAGATTTTCAATATTATAGATTGCAGAATCGTAATTTAAGTCATTTACAGTAAAGATATATTTATCATCTACTGAAAAACTCAAAGCATACATAGCAGAACTATCTGCTGAGTTATCTACACTACTTAAGTCAACTTTTTCTACAGGATTTTTAGGATCTGTTATATCATAAATTTTTGTTTTATAATAGGTAGATACGGCAAGTTTGGTTTTATCGTGTGAGATAGCTACTTTTACCCCGCTTATAAAACCATTTTGATAAACAGATACCCTTTTTATCAATTTAGGATTGAAAGTATCCGATATATCTACTACATCAAATTGAGTATTATTTGGAGTTGAGCCATTTATACCGTTTGAAGTAGTTACATACATTATATCGCCAACTATTTTAATATCATTAACAGAACTTTTGTTTACATCATATGTTCCAATGATTTTTAAATTTGTCGGATCTGAATAATCAACTATCTTTACACCATTAATGTCAGTATCAGAATTTTCATAAGCTATAACAACTTTTGAAGTTCCATCTATCATAGAAACCGCACTACTGTTTCCCATCTCAAGATAGCCTTTTACTTCTAAACCAAACACTGCCGAACTTAATAAAATAAGCAACATAATCAATCGTCTCATAGCTTTATACCTCCTTGGTATAATTTTTGTTGCACTATCATAAGTGCAACAAAAACCAAATCAAAACCCGCAGATAAATATCTCTCAATATAATTGTTATATAAACAAAAATAAAACACAAAAACTTATTTGCACAATTAAAGTTATCTTATCACAAATTTGATAAAAAAGAAACCACTTCATACTTTCATATAAAAGCTTTATTCTATAACCATATAATTGTACAAACAAAAAACTTAAAAATATCTTTTAGATTGGAAGAGTGGTTATGGTCAGTCAAATCCTGACTCTTTAATCTTATTTTAATTTCATACTCTTCTTAAAACTCTATCTATACTCTCGCTAAATGTCGGATGAGGGAATACGGTTTTTTTAAATGTTTTTACATCCAACTGTGCTGAAAGTGCGGTAGAAAGTATACCTATAAGTTCTTCCGCATTAGGAG
>CAZKWE010000041.1:0-23487 GCA_964556545.1 uncultured Campylobacteraceae bacterium
AACTTCTCATGATTTTAAATCATCCATAAACTCTTCTATCGTATCAAAATAATCCATTTTGCCATTATTTGCCTCATCTATAGCCTCTTTAAGTCTATCTGATGGGACTTTTATTTCAAAAGGGAAACCCCTCTCAAGTCGAACTTTATTTAAAAAGACATTTATAGCATCACTTGCTGTAAGTCCATACTCTTTAAAAATAGTTTTTGCCTCTTCCCAAGCTTTTGGATCTACTCTTATAGAAGTTTGTTTTCTTGGCATAGCAGTCATGATAGCTCCTTTTATACTTCGTTTGGAGTATTATAACATAAATTCCTAACAAATCCTAGGTAGCAACTCTCCGGTTGGCATCTCTAAAAATCTTTTTGTTCCCCAAGAGCTATTTAGCACAACTTTTTTAGGATAAGCTTTTGTTACTTTCGCTATGATGGAAGCATTTTGGTTATGTTTTTTTAAAAGTTCAAGTGCAAATGCGGCATGATTTGGCTTTAGGGCTACTACAAAAGTTCCTTCATTTGCTAAGAAACTCGGTTCAAAACCTAAAAGTTCACAAGCTCCCTCTACTTCACTACTTACCGGAAGTGAGTTTTCTTCAACCTCTATACAAACATCACTTGCCATAGCCCACTCATTTAAAACAGCAGATATTCCGCCTCTTGTAGCATCTCTTAAGGCTACTAAAGAGAGTTTTTCATCTATCAACTCTTTAACTATCGGATACAAAGATGCACAATCACTCTTAAGTGAACTTTGCATATCTATCCCCTCTCTTGCTAAAAATATAGTTGCACCATGACAGCCTATATCACGACTCACAAGGATAACATCACCCTCTTCCAAAGATGATGAACTAAGCCCTTCATACTCAACTTCTCCAACTCCCGAAGTATTTATAATAAGCTTATCTACAGTGCCTTTTGGCATCACTTTCGTATCACCGCTTACTATCAAAGCACCATTAATTTCTAACTCTTTTTTCATAGATTTTGTTATCTTTTCAAGATCTCTTAAAGAAAATCCCTCTTCTATGATAAAAGCAACTGTTAAATACTTCGGCTTTGCTCCCATCATAGAAAGATCGTTACAAGTTCCACAAATACTTAATTTTCCTATATCACTTCCCGGAAAAAAGATAGGACTAACCGTAAAACTATCGGTACTCATAGCTGTTTTACCACTAAGAGTAAAAACCGCAGAGTCTTCACTTCTTTCTAAAATATCATTTTTAAAAGCTCTGTAAAAAACATTTTTTATAAGCTCATTGTTTTCCTCTCCACCATTTCCCATCGATAGAGTTATGTTTTTAGTCATATTCGACTCCTAAAAATTCATCGTAATTTACTATTTTTATACCACAATCGGCAAACTTTTTATCACTTGTTAAAAATAAAGAACAACCATTTTCTTTAGCACAAAAACATTGCAAAGTATCTTCTAAATCCAAATCATTTTCTAAAGAAAAGTCAAAAGCTTGTTTCAAAACATTTCTACCAAAAGGCACTATCTTCCATTCATCTAAAATCCCTTTAAAAAATCTAATGCTTTTATTTTTATTTGGTATCAGATAATAAACCGTACCAATCATGTCTTCGCTTATATGTATGGCAAAATCATCATCTATACATTTTTTTAACACTAATAAGGCTTTATCATGATTATTTCTTGTAGGCTCTACTAAATCTATGACAATATTTATATCTAAAAAGATTTTATTCTCCATACTTTTCCTCAGCTATCATCTTTTTTATCTCTTTATAATTTTTGTTTTTAAATCTATCCTCTATTTTAAGCTCATCTAGCAAATTTAGCATCTTTTCAAACTTTCTCTTTTTCTCCTCTTTCTCTCTTTTTTCAATCAACTTTTTAACATCATCAAGATATTTGCGAGATACAAAAGCACCTTTTAATTTTTTGGTTTTTTTATCTTCAATCTCTACATAATCTACATTATCCAATATAGAACTATTTCTTGTTAATTCTCTAATGCCAATAGGTACTGCTGTCATTCTTGATTCCTTATTGTATTTGGTATATTATACGACATTAACAAATATATGTCAAGATAACAAATTCCCATATTTATAATAAGCCGCACAAGCTCCTTCGCTGCTTACCATACAACTACCAAGGGGTGAGTTTGGCTTACAGGCTTTTCCAAAAACTTTACAATCCATAGGTTTTGCTTTTCCTTTAAGTATTTCTCCGCAAATACAAAGCTTATGGTCATCTATCTTGTTTTCAGGCAGTACTTCGCCATAAATCCTCTCCGCATCATACTTTGCATATTCATCTTTCAATCTCAATGCACTTTTGTTGATATCACCTATACCTCTCCATCTAAAATGGTCTCTTTTTTGAAAGTATTTATCTATAAGTTTTTGTGCAGTCAAATTTCCTTCTCTTGAAACAGCCCTACCATATTCATTTTCAACTTCGCATCTGTTCTGGACAAATTGTCTAATTATCATTAAAATTCCCTGCATCACATCAACAGGCTCAAATCCGCTCACAACCACAGGTGTACCATATTTTTTTGGAAATTCATCATAAATTTTACTACCTGTTATAACACTTACATGACTTGGTCCTATAAAAGCATCTATTTTGCACTCTTTGTCATCAAGTAAAACTCTCATGGGCTCCGGAACAACTACATGATTTATATGAAAAAAAAGATTTTGTATATTTTGATTTATGACTGTATTGAGCAAAGCTGCAGTCATTGGTGTTGTAGTTTCAAATCCTATAGCATAAAATATAACTTTTTTATCCGGATTTTCTTTAGCTATTTTTATAGTATCCATAGGAGAATAAACAAATCTCACATCAGATCCCCCGCTTCTTGCATCTTGTAAACTTCCGTAACTTCCCGGAACTTTTATCATATCTCCCAAAGTTACAAGAATTACATCTTGCTGCTTGCTTAAGATATAGGCATGATCAATTCTTTCTTTCGGCATCACGCATACAGGACATCCGGGACCATGTATAAAATCAATATTTTTTGGCAAAAGCTGAAGTAAGCCGTATTTCATAATAGTATGTGTATGCCCTCCGCAAACTTCCATAATATTTATATTTCTATCAATCTTCACAGCTTCTTTTTCTATCTGTTTTGCCAATGATTTTATAGTTTTTGCATCTCTAAAATCATTATAAAGATTTTTAAGCTCAAGTTTGCTCATTTACTCTGTCCTCTTCTTCCATTTTTTGAACTATTTCTTTATAAAGTTCAAGGCTGTCAAGTGCTTGTTCTTTATCTATCTTATTCATGGCAAATCCGACATGAATAAGCACAAAATCCCCGACTTCAATCGGTTCATTTATCAAATCAAGGCTAACCTTTCTTTTTACTCCCATTGTATCAACAGTAGCTATATTGTTTTCATCTATATGTTCAATTTTACTCGGTATCGATAAACACATTATCTCATCTCCATTTTAAATTTTATCCAATTTGCCACTTTTTTTAGTGATTCTTTATCTTTTATGCTGACTTCAAGTATATCAACGCCCGGTTTTAATTTTCTTGCTGCTTCTTTTTCTTTTTCAATATCATATTCAAAATACGGCAATAAATCAGTTTTTGTAAATAGTATCAAGTCTGCTTTTCTAAACATTACAGGATATTTTTCTATCTTGCTCTCACCTTCGGGGATAGATACCAATACTATATTTAAATGTGCCCCTACATCATAACTTGCCGGACAGACAAGATTGCCTACATTTTCTATAAAACAGACATCCAAATCTTTAAGTGGCAAATGATGCAATCCTTTATGCACCATAAATGCATCCAAATGACATGCTGAACCTGTTTGTATCTGCTGAGAGGGTATCCCTTTTGCTTTTAATCTATCAGCATCCCTGTTTGTCTCCAAATCTCCCTCAACCACACCAAATCTAAACCCGGCAATATCGCTCAAATGCTCCAAAAGTGTGGTTTTTCCACTCCCCGGACTACTCATAAGATTTATAGCAAGAACACCGTTTTTATCAAAATGTATTCTATTGTGATTTGCTTCATGATCATTTTTGTCAAGTATCTTTTTTATAACCGCTACAGTTTTTGTATCGTTCAACTGTGGATTGGAAAGTATTTCTTCATGAGAATGCTCATGATTGTGTTCGTGTTCATGTTCAGTTATACTGCATCCGCAATCTGCACACATATAAACTCCTTTAAAATTAAAAATGTTTGTGATAATGAGAATGACTAAAATCTTTATGTTTATGTTTGTGCTTATGAATGAGATTTGCTCTTTGTAAAATATCCAAATCTCCATAAAGTTCTTCTATATTCCCATCATATAATTTTTGATGTTTTTCATCTATAACAATTGCTCTATCACTTATCTCATAAGCCAAAGACAAATCATGAGTAGCGACCAGCACACTTTTATCAATATCCAGCATCTTATCTATAAACCAGCCGCTTGTTTTTGGGTCCATAGCCGCTGTTGGCTCATCCAAAAAAAGAATTTCAGGCTCATACACCAAAACGGAAGCCAGCATAACTTTTTGTTTTTCTCCGCCACTTAAAAAAAGCGGGTTTTTATCAAGAAGTTTTTCTATACCAAACTCTTTTGATATTTGCCATACTCTCTCATCCACACTACTTATATCAAACTCTTTTAGAGAAAAAGCTATCTCATCTTTAACGGTTGGATTAAATATCATACTTTCCGGATTCTGAAACAAAATACCCACTTTTTTTCTAAACTCTTTATTGATTTCTTTCTTTTTTATTTTTTTGCCTTCAAACCAATACTCTCCTTTGTTTGCAAAGTAAAGTCCGCTAAGAATTCTAAGAAGAGTTGATTTGCCACTACCATTGCATCCGAGCAGTGCAACTTTTTCATTTTTCTCCAAATCAAAACTTATGCCATCAAGGACTTTTTTGTCTTCGTAAAAAAACTCTATATTTTTTAATTTTATCAAAAAGCTCCCCTTGCTTTCATTGCCATTGTTCTCTCTTTGGCATCATTCATAGCTTTTTCAAGAAAAAATCCAAAAACAGTTGTGATAAAACTTTTTTCCCTTTGTCTGAGTTTTTTTACAACTCTTGCTTTAAAGGCATATTTAAAGTCATCAAAACTTTTTTTGTAAGATATAATCTGCGAAAGAGCAATACTCAAAAGAAAGCTCAAATTTTTTGAAAATGAAAAAAACTGCACGATATCTGATTTTGTAAAAAACCAGGCTACAAAATAGCTTAAAACATAAACTTTAAGATTAATGTAAATTAAAAATTCCCATATAGCTATATCTTTGATACAGCCCATGATGATATAACCCAAAGAAATACCAAAGTTAAACAAAACTATAGATTTGAGAACTTTTTTATTGAGTTTAATTATATTTTTATATGAAATACTCCACAGCAAGAACAATGCAAAAAATAAAATATTTATATCTTTAATCATAAGCAAAATTAATAAAAAAGATATAAAAAGAATTCTAATGAGATTTTTCATTTTTATTTACTTTTGCTATGATAAAAAATATTCCAAAAATCAAAGTCGCACCCACAACAGCAGATATATAGTATCCTGCTATGTCACTTAAACCTTTTATACTGTAATCACTCATAAAAGCATTTATAGATTTTGCACTTTTTATACCTTTGGGTACAAAGCCTAAAATTTTTTGATAATACCCGCTGTCCCACTCTCCCCAAGCGGGAGCATCAGTCAAAAGTCCGATAGGAACAAATAAAAGCATCGATAAAAATATATACAGCAATCTTTTTTTATCTTTCATGGCTAACCACCTTAATTTCTTTTTTTTGTTTTATGTAAGAATAAACCAGCATAGTAAAAATACCCTCCACAACACCAAAAAAAAGCATATGAGACCCAACCAATGCTATAAAAGTAGTTTTCAAATCAAACGGAAAATAAAGAGGATGCCCGTTTTCATTCCAAAATATCGGCTCAATACCAAGAAGAAAAGATGTCAAAACAGATGAACTTACTATCCCTGTCCATCCCGCTATAAATGGAGCAAATTTTATCTTTTTAAAAAAATTGAATGCATAATAACCTGCAAATGAACCAACAAAAGCCATAGAAAGTGCATTAGCCGCATAAGTTGATACACCTCCGTCGCCAAATATAACAGCTTGTATCAAAAGAACCAAAGAAACGGATATAAAGGCTATCCACGGATCAAAAAGTATCGCAATAATAACAGCACCTACGGCATGTCCGCTTGTGGCTCCCGGTATTGGGATATTGAACATCATTATAATAAAACTCATAGCTGACAATACACCAATGAGCGGAAGAGTTTCTTCATTGAGTATTGTTTTAAGTTTTTTAAATCCATAAATCCATAAAGGTGTAGCCGTCAAATATGTAGCTATAGCAATTTCGGGTGAAAGGTAGCCATCAGGTATATGCATATTCACTCCTTATAATGAATTTTCATTCATATTTTACTTATTTTAAATAATGATTTTATTAAATAGCTCTGTTCTTATATATTTTTGGGACTAAAAATGATATAATAAAGTATGAAATGTATATACTGTTCTTCTTTAAATCTTTACAAACTTAAAAACGGGCATATAAAATGTGCAAAATGCAAGAGAAAATTCTCTCCATTGAAAGTAGAAAGAGAAAAAAAGATAATTGCCTTGTTTTGCAAAGGATTAAATACTCTTCAAGCTTCAGAAGTATCCGGATATTCATATATAACCATACATAAAAAATTTATGAATTATAGATACAAAATTGTTTCATACGAAGATGAAAAATTTGAAAAAAAAAGAAAAATAAACGAATATGATGAATACATTTATCTTGAAAAAAAGAAAAGAAAAGATAAAAAATACATTTTTGATGCAAAAAATTTTTTAACCTTTGACTATGATAATGGCAAAATTTACAATATGCTTTTACCGGAACTTTCTCGTTTTAAAGATAATTTCTTAAGAGATAATCTTGACAACACATATTATAAAGAGTTTTTAAAATATTTAAAATGGCACAGAGTATCAAATCTAAAAAAACAAGAAAACAATATTGTAAAATTTTGGAATTTTTTTGAAAATCAAATTATAAAATACAAAGGCATAAAAGAAGAAAATTTTTTCTTTTACTTAAAAGAGATAGAATTCAGATACAATTACAATAACTTAGAATGTAACAATTTTTTAATTAGAAGTATCCTTAAAATTTTGCATTAAAATTGCTTTTTGCAATCATCTTATATTTATCGTTGAAATTTTAGACATCTTTCCTTCATGCAAGTCAGGCTTGTTGTATACAATTTTATAACTAACCGTACCTTTTGAAGGCACATCGCTATCTACAAAAAATGTACCTTTTAAATTGGATGCTTTTTTTACCCAAAACAAATCCTTATCATTTTTACAATAGATTGTAACTCCAAGATTTTTAGGTGCCTTTTTAAACTCAATTTTTATATATTCAAAAGGTTTTTTCAGATATTTCAATCTTGGCTTTTCAGGAACGGGAAGATTTTGCATATCAACCTTAATCAGATATTTTTGTCCCATTTTTGATTTTGTCATACCGGTTTTTTCAGAAGATAAAGCATACCAATAGGTTTTACCGGATATCACTTTCGAATCCGTATAACTTGTTGACTCAGCAGGCAGAATTGCTATAATTTTTCCTTTTACATCTCCCATAAGTCCTCTGTGTATCAAAATCCTGTCCGGTTTTTCTCCAATTTCAGAGAGATAAAATTTCATATAAACTTTATTTTTTTTCAAATCTATACTCTTTAAATTTGGTGCATAAAGAGGTAAATGGCCGGGAAGTTTGACTTTTATCGTTTTAGAATAGCTACTTCTTTTTCCATTTTTTCCTACATTGACAATTCTATAAAAAACATAGCCGACACTATTGTAGGAGATAAAATCATTATAAAAACCCTCCTCTATCGGCCTTTCATTTAGTACCACCCATTTATCATATCCTTTATATCTCTTTTCCACAATAACTCCGATACTATCTCTATCGGCTCTCTTCCAACTCAATTTGATCATATTGGGATAGACTTTCGCTTTTAAATCTTTAGGAGTATTCACAAGAGTATCATCCTTGATAGTTGCATTTACCAATCTACTCGCCTTACCCTTCTCTCCTCTGAAATTAACACTTCTTATTTTATAGATATAAGTGATCTCCTTTTTGGCACTTTTGTCTATATATGTCGTTGTCTCTCTTTTTAAGGGTTTTGGTGTGACCAAGGAGAAAAAACCCTCGCTCCAAGTTCCTCTCTCGATTATGTAACCCAAAGTAAGAGGATTGTCGGATTTTTTCCAGCTTAGTTTTACTCCATCTTTTAAAGCTTCTGCTTTAAAATCCGAAGGAGGCGTCAAAGCTTTTATATCCGGATGAAAAATCGTAACGAAAGATGGTTTGGATTCTCTTTGAAATATATCGATACCCACAACTTTATATGTTACCTTTTTTTCAAGAGGCGCATAAGGATCGCTAAAAAGTCTCTTTTTCTTTTTCCACTTTACACCTGTTAAAAGATACGGTTTTGTCAATTTTTTCCACTTACCGTCAACCCTTTTTCTATATATTTTATATGCAAACGGTGCAAATTTCTTATCTTTAGGAGGACTCCAGCAAAGATCAATGCTTCCTTTATCATTTTTGGCTTTTAAATTGTAAGGAGCTTGAGGCAATTTAGTCGCTTTAAAGGCATCTATCCTATCGCTTTTTAAAATTACTCCGTTTTTTCCCAAAACACTTAAACTATAAACAACTCCACCTTTTTTAGAAACTTTCAAAATCGTCGCAAAACCATCCTTTTGAGCCTTTTTAAAATCAAGAAACATCTTCAAAATAGATAGATTCATAGCCTGTTTTGCATTGTTATTCGTTCCGGAAGTATTTAGCATATCAAGATATCTTATCATATCTCTACCCAAAGGTACAACCTTAGATACCCCGCCCCCTTTTAAAATCCAACCCTTTTTCGACCAATATTTCGGAGGTAATATCCATCTAAAAGAAAGTTCTCCTTTACCGTTACTAACCACGATTAAGTGTTGATATCTCTTTGGAAGAGAGGAGTTTGCAAAAAGAAAACCGGAAACAAAAACAGCTATAAAAATATTAATAAACAAATTTCTCACAACATCCTCCTCTTGCTACCAATGTATATCCACATCAAGATATGTTTTAGGAGCTATTCCCACCTCAGCACTTACACTCGGAAGCGGGCTAAAATCCAACTTGGCTCCTGCGATAATTTTAACAGGTGAACAACACCCCAAGATATAATATCCGTCCGCACCGGCTCCCATACAAGCCGTTCCTATATACTTACCGAATTTTATACAAGCTCTTGCATGAAAACTGCTATCGTTTCTCATATAAAACGAGAATGGATCATAATTGAGATTAAATTCAGCTCTTTCGCTTATTCCTAAGGATGCACAGTTTGCTTTTGATTTTTTACACTCTATTCCATCTCCAAGACTGCTAAAACCCAAAAATGTATGAAAACCTACCTCCAGACCCTTTATATCGCTTCCGGCCATCATATATCCTTCACCGTTAAACATAAGCATTTTAAGCTTCAAAGGATCATTTTTAGTACCTATATGAAGATAGTAGTCATTTCCCATATAAAGATCTATCTTTCCGTTTTCGCCGCCTGTGGCATCTGCTTTTAAAATCTTTTCGCCTGGCGGAAGAGCCACTATGGCTCCGAGAGTAGTTTGAAAGTGGCTTTTATAAACATATTCTATCTTTCCCTGTTTTATATCAACCTGTTTAAGCAAAGTTCCTCTTATATCATAAAATCCTACCTTTTTCTCAGTAGGATTTATCACCATAGTGGTCTCCAACCTCAAAAGTTTCTCATCCGATACTATCACTCCCGCACCCAAAGCAAAACCCAAACCGTAACTTGTATCAGGCTGGGAATTGCACCCGGAACCATTGACCATATCATCCGGATCGAAACGGTAGCAGACTCCTCCCTTTATCATATCTAAAAAAACGCTCGGGAAGATAGGTATATGAGTATGATCAAGTTTACAATAGACAAGCCAATAAGCTTTATTGTCTAAAGTTCCGTATCTAAAGGTCGCCTCCACGGATGGTGCTCCCGGGAAAAAGCTGGTATTTACATGAGCACTGAATGTATCGTTTTTCATAGCGGAGCACTCACCGCCTCCGGCATTGACACTCAATCCCGCTATATGAGGATATAAAGATATATCGCTTTTTGGAGCATAAGGATTTTTAAAATATGCATAATGAACACTTCCCGTAGGCTTTTGGATATATTTTAAATCCTTTAAAGTACTCTCATTCATCGGTTTATTTAGAGGATATAGTCTCCTTACCGGCTTAAAGGCGGCTATTTTCAATTTTGAAGCCCTTAAACTGCTTTCTCTTTTTAACTCATATAGTAGATGGGTTGAAGTTTGACTCCACTTCTCAAGAGTGATAAATGCACTAAAATCAGCCTTGAATTTTCTATCGGAGCCATGTTTTTTATACGATTTCAAAAGAAGTTTCGCTATATTTAAGGTAGAGCCACCGAGATTTATAGTCTGATTTTTTACAGGAAGCTCTACGGAATCGCTATTGTCTTTTCCAAAACCGACAGTTTCATATATGGTAAAAAAGGCATCTTTTACTTTAGTTACTATTCTCTCCTTTTTACTCACATCATAAAAAGTAAATTTCACATCGGCAAATACTCCCCAATCATAATTTATTATCGCAAAATTTTTTATTTTTAATACCTTCATATCTATAAAGCCGTATCTCTCTTCCGGTGTTTCGCTACTGCTTAGATCGATATTGGCTTCTACACCGTTTTTATCGGACAAAGTATAATCCAAAGCTACATCTTTACCCTTTAGTTTAACTTTCGGCCAAGGCATATCAAGATAAAATCCGCCGTATTTTGCCTTTAGGGTATTGTTTTTGGCCTTGACAAATAGAGATTTCCATCCGATTTTAGCCTTTGCAAAAACATGAGAAAAACCACTATCATCCCTAAATTCTCCGCATACTCCGCTTCCATCTATGATCCATCCTCTTATAGGAAAACTTATACTGTTTGCAAGATGAAAAGTGTATGGATAGAGTTTCGCCTCTTTAAGATTGATGCCGACCCATCTTCTGTTTTTTAAACCCCCGCATCCTCCCTCTCCCTCTTTATGGCTCAAATCTATAATAATATTTTTCGAAGATATGTTAAAAAGGCTCCATCCGATTCTCGTTACAGGCAGTTTCAACCCTGAGATATAGATATCTCCTTCATAACTTAAAGGTGTATCTATATCTCTCCAGGTTACCGGGGATTTGGAGTTTGCTTCAAATAAAGAGTTATTGCTAAGTGTGATATCAAAGCTTATTTGTACTCTTTTACCGATATTTGCTCTCAATTTCTTAACCAAAAGTTTCACTCCGGCATCCGTCATTATATTGATTTTTGAAGATGCAAACAATTTACCTTCGGTTATTATCGCATTTTTATCACTCTTCCAATTCTCAAAATGAAAGGGCATATAATACTCCCCGACTCCGCCGTAAGAGTTTGCTATATGAAAAAGCACTTTCGCATCACCGCTGTATTTATCGCCGGTCTTTTTTAGATTTTTTATATCAAATATTTGCAAATATTTTCCATTTTCAACGGGAAATTTAAAAAAACAGATTTCACCTTTTTTTGATTTTTTCACATCATAAGAACCGCTTGAAAACAATCTATCCCTTTTAAAACCTATCGAAGAGATTGTAGAATTCATTATAGTATAGAGACTTTTTACGGATTGGTCCGAAACATCTTTTGTTTTATCGGCTATAACTTCCGCTTCCACCTTTATGTTATGATGGGCTATCTTTGCAAGAGGAAGTTTTGAAGAGAGTAGATACAAAGTCTCATCAATCGGCTTTTGCCAAGATGAGGGGTTGTTGTAATTTAAATTCTCTCTATTTTTCGTCGGACCCAACTCCATCTCCTCTTCTTGCATCTTCACTCCGTCAACAAACCAAGATACTCTTACATATCCATGACCGTGATATAGAAGTTTGGCTTTTGCAAAAAGCACTTTTTCGCAAAGAGTAACATTCGTATGCGAAGCATAATGCACAGCACTCAACAAGCGATTTCTCTCTTTATCTTTTTTATCCGATGAAAAACCGGTTATCTCAAGAGAGGTTAATTTCAAAGGACCGGTGGCATCCGGATCTTTTACAATATAAACATCCAAAGGATTACAGTAAACTTCAAAAATTTTATCGCTTGAAGTGATACTTTTTATCATCTTATTTGCGGATGAAAATGAGGAGATTTGATATGGTTTGTGTATATCGCTTTTGATATTGCCGGCCATTGCATAGTAGCACAATTTACTTTTTTTATCGACAAATGCCGACTTCATATCGTTTTGCCTATTGCTTTTTGCTATTTGAGAAGCATTTTGAAGCTCGTCAACAGGCAGAACATAGACTCTTATCTTAAATCTTCCGGCCTCTTGATATATATGTTTCTTTCTTAACTTTATCATTTGATTTTTACCGCTGTTTTCAACATTGCAAGTACAGCTTGGAGTATTTAACTGTTCGCAAGTTAGAGCTTTGTTTCTGTCATAACTACCCAAATCAACCACATCAAATTTGCCATCACCCCAATCTACAACGATATTTTTAGGACTCCATGGGGAATTTTCAAGGCTAAAGCGACCTTGTAACTCCAGTGTATCTCCCGGAAAAATCGTTTGGTCATTGCCTCTTCCTTTTACCTTCGTTACGCTTAAAAACTTATTTTTATCATCACAAACTACACCGGTAGGAGCTTTGCCCATTCTTAGTATTCCGAATTTCGATTCCGCCGTCTTTTGTATCTTTATACCTTTACAACCCATTATCGAATTGAAAGCTTCAACTCTCCAAAACAAAAATCTCGCTCCCGGATAATTTTTCGTATAAAAACTAAGTATATACTTCTCCTCATTTTTTTTCGGATCATTCTCGGGAGTGAACTTTTCAGGAATCTCTTTGTAGATTTGATAGAGTTGATTTGGCAAGAGGGTTAAAGAGCCGTATGGTTTATCTGATTTTATCCAAATCGATTTTATCTTTTTCTTATCCACCGTATAAAATGTTACTATATAGTATGAGGGTGAAATATTTGAATTACTATCCCACTTCAATTTCGTCTGATCGTCCAAAAAGGGTATAAATCCCACCACTTTGTCTCCATGAACACTTTGTGATGTCGGGGTATCTTCGTTGTGATAAAGTGTCTCTTTTATTGATTTGGGCTTGATATGCAGCTTTGAAACTTCACTTTTGGTTTTTTGTTCACATTTTAATTTAAAATCTTTTGCGATTTTCGGCACATTTACAAACCATAAATGAGCAATACTTTTTCTCCAGCCCTCTTTTTTAGAATTTCTAAAAAAAAGTGCTGAAACATCCATATCAGTTTTTTCAGGAACCAAAACTTTAGCTTCAAGCCTGTTTTTATCGATAAACTTTACAGATAAAATCTTTACTTTTTGGGATTCAAGGGACAATAGCATATTTTTAGTAAAATTTTCTCCCTTTATAAGAAGTGTTTGAACTGTATTTTTTTTAAGTCTATCCGGTTTTATAGAAGCTATATATGTAATTTTTCCCCTGATAGTTTTTGGAATATTCTTTTTAAAAAGACGCACTACCCTCAAAGAGAGTTTATAAGTTTTTCCTACCAGAGGTTTAAAACTCCATTCCCATTCGCTGTTTCCTTTAACTCTATTCCAACTTTTTCCTCCATCAATAGAGATTTCTACTTGAAGATTTTTTACAGGAACTTTTTCACTTTCACTCTCTAAAATTCCCCCAATAACAACTTTTCCATCCTGTAAGTCTTCCGGATAAAACTCTATACTCTTAGGAAGAGAGTCAAATTCTCTGCCATTTATGGTAACTTCATCTATAAAACCTATATCATTGGCACTTTTTTCAATAAATGTTACATTGGCAAAAGATAGAATTACAGAAGTTAAAATTAAAAGCAGAGTTCTCATAAATGACTCCTTGGGAAAAATCAAAAAGCTTTAAAATAAAAAACAAACTTATACTACATAATTATATAATTATACATAATATTTTCTTAATTGATTCTTTAAGATATATTTATTAAGAATTGTTTCAATTATATTTTAAAAGGTATGATATCGACCAATTTATGAATGGTTGATTGACAACTATTGATTGGCAATGGAATTAAAATTTGGTTCTAAATAAATTTTATTGCCAAGTGCTTTAAAAATTTTTATTTTTCTTCCAAACTTAACATATAAATCTTTGACATTTTATTTTAAAAATTATATCATATATTTAGATATTGAGCTAAATGGCTAAATATCTATATTTCAGTGAGAAGGGATAGTTTAAATGAAAATATTGGTAATTTTTAATCATCAACCATATGATGGCAGTGATATTGCTTGGAATGGATTAAGATTGGTAGAAACTTTGTTGAAAAAAGGTGAAGAAGTAAGAGTTTTTTTAATGAACGATAGTGTAGATTTAGCAAGAGAAGTTACAAAAAAGCCTGATTTTTATGAATTTGATTTAGTTCAAATGTTAAAAGAATTGTATGAAAATGGTATGAAGCTAAAAGTATGCGGAACTTGTCAAGCAAGATGTGGATTAAATAAAAATCAACCGTATTTTAGCGATAAGATAAAAGCTACTATGAAGGATTTAGCCGATTGGGTGATAGAATGTGATAAGGTATTGACTTTTTAATGGCAAAAATAGAAGCTTTTGAAAAATATTATTTAGACTATGAGAAGTGGTTTGAAAAAAATGCCGATTTATACGAAGAGGAGTTAAAAACTTTAAAATCATTAGTCAAAAATGCTAAAAATGGAGTAGAAGTAGGCATAGGCACAGGAAAGTTTGCCATACCGATAGGCATCAAAATAGGGGTGGAACCATCTTCTAAAATGGCTAAGATAGCAGTTTCTAAAGGTTTGAAAGTTATAAGTGGCATTGCTGAGAACCTGCCGTTTGAAGATGCTAAATTTGATTTTGCAATAATGATTACAACTGTTTGCTTTGTTGATGATGTTTTAAAATCTTTTAAAGAAGTTTATAGGATTTTAAAACAGGGTGGATTTTTTATAGTCGGATATGTTGATAAAAATTCTAAATTAGGAATAAAATATCAACAAAAAAGCAAAAAAAGCAAATTTTATAAAAATGCAACATTTTATTCTACTGATGAGATTATAAGATATTTGAAAAAGGCAGGGTTTTGTAATTTTGATAAAAGATATGTAAAAGAAACGGATTCGTCATTTATATTTTTAAAAGCAAGTAAATAAATTATAAGATTTATAAGTACCTAACCAAACACTTTAGAGTATAAAGGGTCATAAATAATAAAGCATAAACTTTTTAAATTTTAAGGTGGCAATTGACCCCTATGTTATTTTACAGGCTCAAAACAACACTCTATTGATAGCATTGGCTATATCATGCGTATATAAAACCAACTCTTTTTCAAGTGCATTTTCTCCTTCAAGATATGTCATTGCACAAAGAATACCCATTATAGATGAAAAAACAATACAGAAGCTATGCTCTTTAAATTCATTTTTTTTCACACCATCTTCAACCAATCTTCTAACTTCATTTACAAATTCTTTTGCCAAAGCAAATCCGCAATCATCCTCATCACAAAATATTTCTCTGTTGGATAAGTAAATTCTAAAAAAATACTCTATCATTTCAGGATTTGCTTGAGCCAATAAAAAATAATCTTGAACAAATAATTTAATTTTCTCTTTTTGAGATATATTTTTATCGTTAATCTCTTTCAAACTTGTTGCCAATTTGTGAGTTGCATACTTTATACAGGCTTTTGCCAAACTTTTTTTTGAAGTGAAATAATCATAAATACTTCCGACGCTTATATCCAAATCTTTTGCAATATCAGCAATTTTAGTACTATGATAACCTTTTTTTGCAAACAGTCTCAATGCAGACAAAAGTATAAAACTTTTTTTTGTACTATCCATCGTTAATCCTTATATTATCTATGCAATTTTATATTGCAAAACAATATAAGAAAATTAATTTTATGAATGTTTATTCATATATTTGCACGATATCTATTTGCTATCCACCAAGCCTGACCCAAAGAGATACCGCCGTCATTGATGGGTGTATTTTGCTGAAAATATACTTTTTTGTCTAATTTTTCAAGTTTTTTGACTGCTTTGCTTAGTAATGTTTTGTTTTGAAAAACTCCACCGCACAGCACCACGGGCAAATCATATCTTTTTGATATATCTGCTATAATTTCAACCAAAGTATTGATAAGCATTGAAGATATTTTTGATTTTTTAATATTTATATTGATATTTTCTCTCATTATTTTTAAAATATCCTCCGAAAATCCAAAAGTATCTATCAACCCGTTTTCTATATGATATTTGAAATTTTTTATAATATTTTCATCATAATATGATTCTATCCTAAGACCACTCTCACCTTCATATCCGTTTATATGTAAAATATCACTCAAACTTGCCACCATATCGAAAATTCTTCCGACTGAACTTGATTTTAAATTTGTATTTTTCCAAATTTTATAAAAATTTTCTATCTCTTTTTCATACATATTTGTAAGCAAAGGAAGTTTTAAAGTTAAAATTTTACTAAATGAATAATTTTCAAAAAGATAACTAAGAGCTACTCTTCTTGGCTCTTTTATAGCTTTTTCTCCTCCTATTAGTTTTAAAGGTTTAAAGGAAAATACTCTATCGTAGTTTTTTTCGTCACAAACAAATACTTCTCCACCCCAAATACGGCCATCATCTCCATAGCCGGTTCCATCCCAAGCAAATCCCAAAACCTTTTCTTTTAAATTAAATTCTGCCATAGCTGAAAGTATATGTGCATAATGATGTTGAACTTCAAAAATTTTTAACTTTTTATTTTTGGCTTTTAATTGTTTGGCCCATTTGGTCGTTTCATATCCGGGATGCTTGTCATGTACTATAATGTCAGGTTCAAAACTATAAAATCTTTTAAAAGTTTCTATGGTTCTTTGAAAATACTCCATAGACTCTATATTGTTAAGATCGCCTATATGAGGAGAGGTTACCAGTATATCTTCATATGCTAAAGTAATTGTATTTTTTTGATTTGCCCCGATACACAATATCTTTTTATCAAGTCTAAATGAAAGTTTTTGATACCTTGGAGCATAACCTCTTGCCAATCTTAAAGTCTCTTTTTTATCATTTATAGCTTGAACTACGCTGTCATCACATGCATTTACAATCTCTCTGTCAAAATCAAGCACAAAGTCAACAACATTTCCTAATTTTTTACAAAGTTCTGTTATATCCTTTATGATTGGCTCATCACTTAAGTTTGCACTAGTTGCCACCAAAGGACATTCAATATATTCAAATAACAAATGATGCAATGGAGTATAAGGCAAAAATACCCCAATTTTATCTATTGCGGGGGCAACAAAAGAAGTTATGGGAATCTCTCTTTTTCTTAATTTATGGGGTTCTTTCTTTTTTACTATAACTATGGGTTTTTCTTTGCTTAGGATTAATTCTTCTTCTTTTTTTGTAAGATATGCAACTTTTTTTATCTCATCTATATTTTGAAACATAACAGCAAATGGTTTTGTCGGTCTTCTTTTTCTTTTTCTTAAGAGTTTTACACTTTTTGGAGAAGTTGCACTACACATTATATGAAAACCGCCCATTCCTTTTACCGCAACAATATTTCCTCTTTTTATACTTTTTGCACATAGTTTTATGGCATCCAAGTCACATTTAAGAAGTTCTGCTGTGCGAACTTTATAAAATTTTGCTCTCGGTCCGCAGTTGTGGCAAGAAATCGGCTGAGCATGATATCTTCTATCAAGAGGATTTTTATACTCATTTTCACAATCTTCACACATTCTAAAGCTATTCATAGAAGTATTGATTCTGTCGTATGGTACTTTTTTTATAATGGTATATCTTGGTCCGCAGTTTGTACAATTTGTTAAAAAATAATTATATCTCCTGTCGGTATAATCTTTTAACTCTTTTAAACACTCTTCACATATAGCAATATCAGGTGAAATGGAAGCAAATTTAACATTTGTATTTTCACTTTTAACGATATCAAAACTACTACTATTTTTGAGAGATACCTCTGTTTTTATAGTTTTATCTATTTTTGCCAAAGGAGGAAGAGTACTGTAAAACTCATTCATAAAACGATTTATTTCACTCTCTTTTGCTTCTATCTCAAGATATACACCTTCGCTTGAATTATTTATAAAACCATTTATATTGTGCTTTAAAGCAAGTTTATAAACAAAAGGTCTAAAACCTACACCCTGTACGATACCTTCAAATTTGTATCTATACCTCTTTTGTAAGTCCACTTATGATTCCATATCCAAGATTTATATCGTCTAAGGTAAATTCAAGATTGGTAAAAACAGTATAATTTTTATTTGTTATGGTATAAAATTTATTTGTAAAATTTTCCATTGAAAAAAGAGAACCCCCCATACAAACACCTTCTATCTCATAGTCACCGCTTATCTCATCTACAAGATTGGAAACAAATTCGGCAAAACTTTCCATAACCCCAAAACAAAGAGTTGGAGCATCAATTCCTGCAAGTTTAAAACTCATAGAAGTTTTTAAAGCCGTTAGCATATCAAGTTTTACCTTACTTCCTTCCCTGATAAGCTTATAATCAATCCTCGGACCTTTTTTTCCTTTAAACGAATAAGCATTATCACATAAAATTTTAGCAGAAGATTTGATATCTTCTCCCTCATAAAACCCTAAAACTATTCCGATAACACCCCATAACTTATATATGTCGCCCATATTATCAAATTCAAACTTTTTCTCATCTATATCGGAAAATTTTGCCCTATAATTTGCAACAAGTTTTTTTGAAGTTTCATTTTCACTGCTTATCAAATCCAAAAGCTTTTTTACATTTTCAGGATATTTATAATCAAATCCAAGATAATCCACAAGTCCGAATTTCTTGGAATATATCATAATTTTATCACTATTTTCTTTACTAAGATAAATACCGCTTACAACTTTATCAAACAAGTCATTTTCCGCAATACCGGAGTAAAAAGCTCCATGCGAAGCTTCATAGGTATTGTCACTTGTTTTTTTATCTTTAAGATAAAAGGTATTTAATACTTCAGGAAGCTTTTTAAACTTATCATATGTTATGATATATTTATCCGTATTGATGCTGACATAGTTTTTTGAAAAAGCTTTTACAGGAAGCGGTGAAAAATTTTGATTTATTTTTGGCAAAAGTGTTCTATCTCCTTCACTAAGCAAAATACGCCCATCATCCAGTACGATAACTTTCAAATCATCTCTTGGATTGATTTCTCCTTCAAAATTTAATGATATGTTAAATTTATCCCTATCGTTTACATCACCGAGCAAGACAAAACTAACACCTATTTTTTTCAAATTATACATTATCAATTCCAGCATCAAATCATCACTAAGTTTAATATCAACATGATTTGTTTTATCAAAAAACGGATACATTTTAAGCAACTCTTTGCTAACCCAAAAATTAACAAAAGGTTTTTCAAAACTTCCTATTGCTAAAATTTCGCTTTTTCTTAAAGGAAATATTTCATTTATGCTTTGCAAATCATAAAAAAGCAATTTAAAATTATCTGCAAATTTTTTAAAATTTTTTTCATTAGGCAATGAAATTTTTTTATATCCGTTAAATGTCTTTACTTTTACAATTGCTCCGTTTTTAACTGCATTTGCAAGATTTTCAAAAATAGTGCTATTGTTTTCTTTTATCTCTTTTGCAAAATTTTTATAAACAATTTTACTTTTTTGCACATTATATCCGCAAACTTCACATTTTACAAAGGGGTCGCTATTTTTCAAGGCTTCTTTGTGGCATTTAGGACAAAACGGTAACTCTCTTCTTGGATAATCAGGCAATATATAATTATCAGAAGGCATATTTGATACGACTTCTACACTACTGTCTTTTAAAAATAAAGAGTGTGGCAACTCTTTGCTTAAATATTTGGCAAAATTTTCAAGTTCCTCTTCACTTCCCTTGACATATAAAAAAATATGCAAACCATTTTTCTCTAATTTTCCTTGGAGTTCGGACTCATCTAACGCTCTTAAAAGTATTTTTTCATATACTAATGAAGTGGAAATGTATTTAAAACCGAATTTAAGTATCATATAGCACCTTCTAAAAAACTTTTTTTTGCTATTTCTTCTATTGGAATATTATTTTTTTTTACAGATTTTATCCCATATTTTTCTAACTCATCAAGTATAATTTTTGTCATTAATCTACTAGCTTTTACAACTTCATCAGTCATATTGAATGTAGAATCTTCACCTATGACATAGGGGATCACTCCGACAATTTTTGTCGTAGGCAAATCCCCGTACATCTCTATCATCTGCAAAGTTTGCAACATTTCAACTTCATGTGCACTTCCTTGCCATGTTATATAGGAAGGAATATGGCTATAATCAAAAAAGTACACATCTCCTATGTTGCCGTCTTTTACATTGACACAATCCATGACGATAACCAAGTCATATTCGACTATGACAGGTATGAGCCTTTGGGCCAAAGTACCGCCATCGACTATATCAACCGTATGTTCATTGCTGATAAATTCATAATTATTTTTTAAATAATGCGATAAGTGAGATCCGACACCCTCATCACCAAAAAGAACATTACCAATACCTAAAATCAATATTTTCATATAAAAACTCCGATATATTTTGAAAAAGCGGGAATATCCCCGCTTTTTCAGTGTTTACTATGCCATTTAAGTCCGCTAAAAATAGCATCCATTGAACCCTCTTTACCGTAAATGGCATTGAAAATAGCCATATAGATATGAACTGTTACAAAAAGGATAATACCCCAGGTCAATATATGATGAATTTGCCTGACAACGGCAAGTCCTCCCACCATTTCAGTTAATTTCATCATTGGTTCATATAAAAAACCTGCGAGTCCTTCATGGTAAACTTGCACATAAAGCATAAGTCCTGTTATAATGATACCGAATATCATAAGATAAAATCCTATATATGCTGCAAATTGAACAGGATTGTAAGTACCTTTTAACTTTGGATGTTTGGTTATAAAAAGATAATAACCTATCTGTTTAGCCCAAACTGCCGGATTTACAAGATCAAGCAAAGATTTTCTCTCTCCGCTGCTATCTTTTACAAACAAAAATATATAACTTTTAAAAATTACAACCGATATAAGTAAAAATCCGAAAAACAGATGAAAAGCTCTCATATAACTCTGCAAAAATCCGGTTGGTGCGGGATGTGGAGTCGGAGTTATAAAAGGAACTGCTATATAAAATCCGGTTGCCACCAATACAACTATAGATACAGCTCTTAACCAGTGTTGCCATCTGTATGAAGAGGTAAATTCCTCTTCTCTCTCCATACATTGTATGTTATCAATTGTTGACATTGTATCTCCTTTTATACACTACATCCGCCATATAACGGATCAACTTTGTAAGCTCCAAGCTCATTTCCTTTTGTATCCATTACATGTACTGCACAAGCAATACACGGATCAAATGAATGGATAATTCTTATAATTTCAAGAGGTTTGCTTAAATCTTCGATTTTTAAACCTATAAGGTTGGCTTCATAAGGACCGTGTTGACCTTTTGCATCCAACGGACTTGCATTCCAAGTGCTTGGTACAACCGCCTGATAATTTTCTACCACACCGTTTTTAATCCTTATCCAATGGCTAAGCATTCCTCTTGGAACATCACCAATACCCAATCCTTTATACTCTTTATCTTTATCAATTTGATACGGAGTACATGTTTCTTGATCGACTTTTAAATTTTCTATCAAATTGTGAAAAGCTGTAAGTGCATTATCTGCAATTACCTTAGTTTGAAGCATTCTAGCCGCAGTTCTGCCTAATGTCGTAAATAATGCGGCAGCCGGAAGACCTGTTTTTTTCAAAAAATCATTTACAACAGGAACTACTCTTTTATTTCCTCTTGCATAGTTTACAAGCATACAGGCCAAAGGTCCTACTTCCATAGGCTTTCCGTCATACCTTGGTGCTTTTATCCAACTATATTTCTCTTTTTCATTAAACAATTTACTATCTATTGCTTTGCCATCGCTTCCTATACTTTTACCTTCTGCAAATCCTGTATAGTTTGGATTGGTTTTTCCATTATACGGATGAAGCGGTTCATCATCTTTATACCATGAATGGGTTGCTTCTTCGGTTATGAGATCTTTATTTATATCAAAAACTTTACTCAAATCATAATTGGTTATAAATCCGCTGTCAAAAAGATAATCATCTCTGCCTACTTTAAAATCTCTATAAGCCATAAAGTCCCCAATTCCAGCCTTTTTAGTTACAGATGGCTCTTTTGCATAAGCTTCTGCCGCCATAAGCAAATCTGCATAATAAGCATTATTGACAAAGTTGGCCATTTCTTGGAATTTAACCATATACTCACCAAGTCTTGCCGGATTCAAAAGATCCATTACGCAAGTAACCCCGCCTACTGTCAAACTTTGAGGATGAGGCTGTTTTCCTCCGAAAATCGCTAACATTTGGGCTGCAGTTCTTTGCATTTCAAGTGTTTTTAAATAGTGGGACAATGCTATAAGGTTTTGCTCCGGAGTAAAATGAAAAGTTTTATGTCCCCAATAAGCATTTGCAAATGGCCCCAAACCTGAAGGAGACTTGGCAAATTTTGCTACTCTTTCCTGGACAGCTTTAAGATCGTTTACACCTGTTGCCACAGGATGATCCGTGTATTTAAAAGAAAGTTCACTTGCTTTTTTAGGATCGGCACTTAAAGCTGAAACCACATCTACCCAATCAACTCCGTGAAGTTGATAAAAATGAACGGGATGATCATGCAAAAATAGTGCCGCATTCATTAATGTTCTTGTCAATTCGGCATTTAAAGGAGGTTTTATACCAAGTGCATCTTCAACTGCCATTGTACTTTTAAGATAATGAGAATATGTGCAAACACCACAAATTCTTTGCATCATAAACGGAACATCCCTCGGATCTCTTCCTTTTGCTATAACTTCAAGTCCTCTCCATAAAGTTGAGCCTACATAAGCCTCTTTTACAACATTATTGTCATCTACTACCACTTCGGCTCTTAAATGTCCTTCTATCCTTGTTATCGGGTCAACTACTACTCTTTTTGTTGCCATTTATTTCTCCTTGATTATTCTTTTGGTTTTTTAACTGCTGATATGGCGGCATGTGCGGCTATGCCTATGGCAGTAACAGTCAATAACCCCAATCCTATCTTGTCTGCTGTTGCATCTGCTCCCAATCCGCCAAATACAGTTTTATATAAATGATCTGCCACAGGTTCTTCATAAGGTCCCATAGTATCCCAAAAATCAGGTTCACTACAGCCGATGCATCC
>CAZKWE010000042.1:0-2107 GCA_964556545.1 uncultured Campylobacteraceae bacterium
TTAATGCAAAATAAATTAATATTTAAAAGCATAAAAGAAATAAAATTTTAAATATTTTACTACTGTTTAAAAGTCCCTAAAAAAGGCTTTTATCGTTTAAATAAAATATATTTTGGAAAATAAAATTAAATACTTTAAAAAAGTATAGGAGTTACAAAAAGTAACATAAAAAATCATACATTTGCTCATCAATTAGAGAAAAAGAATAAAGAACAGATGCCTTTTGTAGAAAAAGTAATTATTCATTATGAATAATTTAGAAATTGTTAAATATAAAATAACATTGATTCATATTCTGTTCACATTGGCATTATATAATATAATATTAATATAATTATAAACTGACCTTACGCACTATATTGTATTCATCAGTGAAGAGAGAAAGTATCTAATGTAAGGCAGTTGTTTTTTGGTATAACCAAAGCTATAGCGACTTAAAAGTGGCAAAGTAATCAAGTGTCAGTAAAACTGTTATGAATAGAATATAGTGCATAATGTCAGTTATACATAGAAAGGGAAATTATGGAACAACAAATATCACATGACAAATCGATGAATTTTTCTGAAAAGAAAAAAATTTCACTCTTTTCAGTCGGTATCAATTTACTGCTTTCTGTTTTAAAGATTGCAGGGGGTAAACTTTCTGGAAGTGCCGCATTGACTGCTGACGGTGTACATTCTTTGTCCGATTTGGCGGCTTCATTGAGTGTATATGCCGGTATAGTTATTTCCAATAAAAAATCTGAATCTTTTCCTATGGGACTTTACAAAGTTGAAAATTTAGTAGCGCTTGTCAGTGCTTTTGCTATTTTCTTTGCAGGATACGAAATCGCCAAGGATGTATTTTTTGGGGAATCGATGATGATTAAAAATCTTCCTGTAGCAGTTGGCGTTATTGCTCTTACGGTTCTTATTACTTATCTTTATTCTCATTGGGAAAAGAAAATGGCAATAGAACTCAATTCTCCAAGTCTCATGGCTGATGCGGAGCATATAAAAACTGATTTTTATACCGCTCTTGTTGTTTTGGTAGGTGTTTTGGGACAATATTTCGGTTATCCTGTTATTGAAAAGATTGCTGTGGCAATAGTTGTTTATTTTATTTTTCACAGTGGATTTGAAATTTTAAAAGATGCTATAAAAGTTTTGCTCGATGCCTCTGTAGATAAAGATACGATAGAGAAGATTAGACTGATACTTTCCGAGGAGTCGATGATAAGCAAAGTTATCAATATTTATGGAAGAAATGCAGGAAGTTTCAAATTTATACAGCTTGATTTGGATCTTTCTACCGATTCTCTCAAAGAAGCCCATACATTTGCTCATCAATTGGAGAAAAAGATTAAAGAACAAATGCCTTTTGTAGAAAAAGTAATTATTCATTATGAATAATTTATCCTTGATTAAATATTTTTTAGTGTAAATATTATTCTAAAATTTAGAGATAATTTTTTTTATTTGTTCATATTTGTTTTACATTGATATATTATAATATAAGCAGATAAAATCAAGGAGGTACAAATGAAACTTAGAAATAAATTATTAGTCGGTTTTTTAGTTTTGATAGTTATAATACAATTTATTCCTTATGCTAAAGATCATTCTAATCCAAAAATTTTACAAGAGCCTAAATGGGATACCACTAAAACTCGTAATCTGTTTATGAAAGCTTGTGGAGATTGTCATTCAAATGAAACAAAATGGCCTTGGTATAGTAATATAGCTCCTGTTTCATGGCTTATAGCATATGATGTCAAAGAGGGAAGAGAACATTTCAATGTCTCTATGTGGAATAAACAGAAAAAAAACAAAGGCGATGAAGCTGCTGAGGAACTTGAAGAGGGTGAAATGCCTCTTTTACCTTATATTATACTTCACCCTGAGGCAAAGTTAAGCGACAGTGATAAAAAAGAGTTGATTAAAGGTTTAAAAAATACCTTTGGAAGCAAAAAGGATTGATTCATACTCTGTTCACATTGGCATTATATAATATAACATTAATATAATTATAAAGTGGAGACTATGAAACGACTATTTATTACTGTTTTATTCTCTTTTAGCGTTTATGCGGATGTATTAACGCTAAAAGAGTGTGTTGATAAAACTC
>CAZKWE010000043.1:0-35786 GCA_964556545.1 uncultured Campylobacteraceae bacterium
ATTTTAAACTCATAGATATTGCCTTTTTTGTAGAGTTTGTCTTGCTCTATGGGGTAGAAGTTGTTATACACATAAAACTTATAACCTTTCGACTCGTGTAGTTTTTTAAGTCTCTCATTTTGTGCCATAGAGAAGCTTATATATTTGTTTATAGCTTCAAAGCTATCTTTAAAGCTTATATCATTTTTCAAATATGCCTTGCATGTCAGTTCAAAATATTTCAAAATTATCCTTTTTAAAATTTTTATGTTAAAATTGTATCATAATTAGTGGAACACATAACTTCCACCTGTAAAATTTTTTTGGAAAAAAATATGAAAAAACATGAATATGACAAGATTCTTTTTAGATTGATAGAGATTTGGAGAAGACTGAGAAATGGTGAGGCTTTAGTGAAAAAAGAGCTTGCAAAAGAGTTTAATGTAAGCGAAAGAACTATACAAAAAGATTTTAATGAGAGGCTTATGAGTTTTCTTCCGATAGAAAGAATCGGAAAAGAGTATAGAGTCAAAAAAGGGTATAGTTTAGATAAAAATTTGAATTTTGAAAATGAGTTGGTTGTAAATATATTGGAAAGTATATCCTCTTCTATGGGTAAAAAAATGTCTCAAATGAGTAAAAATTTATTTAAAAAACTTTATAATCCAAGAGAGGACTTTATACTTTCTAAAATGCAGATAGAGGATCTTGGTGAGTGTATAGATAAAGTAAAACAGATACAAGATTCTATAGTAAATTGCAAAGAAATAAGTTTTTATTATAATGGCAAAGACAGAGTGGCAAGAGCATATAAGATTGCTATTTTTGAAGGTTTTTGGTATCTGTATGCCCAAGATAGAAATGATAATAGATTTAAAACATTTTATATTAAAAATATAGAAAAACTTTCAACTAAAGATGCGGTATTTGAGGTAGATTTCAATATGCTTGAAAAACTTGATAATGCTTTAAATATTTGGTTTGAACCAGATGGAGAAAATTTTGAAGTTGTACTTTTGGCAAACAAAAATATTTCAAAATACTTCAAAAGAAGATCGATTGGCAAATATCAAAAGATTTTAAATGAGTTTGAAGATGGAAGCATAAAGTTGAGTATCGTTGTGAGCTCAAAAAGGGCTATTCTTCATGAAGTGAAAAAATGGCTTCCGGATCTTTTGATAATTTCCCCTGAATACCTAAAGCAAGATATGTTGTCTCTGATTGATGATTTTAGGTTACAACAAGCTACTTTTTCGGTCTAAATACCTTTATAACATCTTCATTACATTCGATATACGGTCCCTCAAGAAGGTCTATACAGTAGGGGATTGCCGGAAATACTGCATCAAGACACTCTCTTATGCTTTTTGGTTTTCCCGGAAGATTTACTATCAAAGTTTTACCTCTGATACCGGCGGTTTGTCTTGAAAGTATTGCGGTGGGTACATATTTTAAACTGACCTGTCTCATAAGTTCTCCAAAACCGGGCATCATTTTATCACATACCGACTCTGTTGCTTCAGGGGTTACATCTCTTTTTGCAGGTCCGGTTCCTCCTGTTGTAACTATAAGACAGCATCCTTCGTTGTCGGCCATATCTATAAGAGCATTTTCTATATTTTCTTGGTCATCCGGAATAACTTCATATATTTCTCTCCAAGAGCTTTTTAAGTACTCATTTAAAGTATTTATGATAGCTTGACCGGATAAATCCTCATAAACTCCCGCACTTGCTCTGTCTGATGCAGTTAATATTCCTATCTTTATATCCATTTCATTCTCCGTTATTTAGTATATGTCCGTATTTGTTTAGCCAATAAACCGTACCGTAAGGGATAAAAAAATCTTTTGCTTTTTCGGCATTGATTATCTTATCTAATTTACCAAGATAAATCTCTATTTTTATTCTTCTTCGTAGAATTATATCTAATTTTTCTTTATCCCACTCATAATGCAGTAATTTGTCCAAATCTTTTATATCGCCTTTTAGTTTGAAATTTGATATATCAAAATCATAAGGATAGAGTACATTTTTATAAAAATTTTTTAGATATTTATTATTGTTTTTTTGAAATGCCAAAAGTTGTAACTTTTTAAAACTTTCACTTTTATCCTGAAAAAAAGCAGGCGAAAAAAGTTGAAGAGTATCTATCCTGTGTCTGTTTTTTAGTGCGTATTCAAAAGCTCTGATAGCCCCATAGCTAAAACCTGCTACTGTAAAATCATTTTTTAAAAGAAAGTTTTTAAAGAGTATTTGTTCATTTTGAAAACAAAATCCGCTAAAATATACCATTTACTATCTCTTTTAATTCCTCTTTTGTAATGATTTCATCTTTGAGCATTTTTTCTTTTATGCTCACAAGAGCATTTTTATATCTATCAAGAAATTTTTTAACTTCCTCTTTTGCATCTTCAAGTATATTGGCACTATCAAGTTTGTTCGGATAAATGCTTTCTCCCATACCGTATTTTTCTACCATAAGATTTGCCAAATCTTTTGCTTTTTGCAAGTCATTGACACTGTTGGAAAATTTATCCTGATAAAAAAGCTCGGTAGCCACCATACCTGATAAATATACTTTTATTTTTGAAAGCATTGCACTTTTTGATTCTATCTCTTTGTCTATATCTTTTATACCGTCACTGATGATTGAAACTTTGTCGAATTTTATGTCAAACCAGTATGCACTCAGGGCTTTTGCGGATTGGTAAAGAGCTTGTATCTCTTTTTCATCATCAGAAAAAGAGAGTATCCTTTTTTTGCCAAGCAAAACCTTGTCTCTAACTGCATAAAAATCACTCTCTTCGATAGCTCTGCTACCTCTTTTTAGTGCATTTATGGCTGCTTCATTTACCAAAGTAGAAAGTGCCGCACCGCTAAACCCGACTGTAATTTCTGCTATATTTTTTATATTTACATTATGTCTTTTATCTTTTAGATATATATTGATGATAGCTTCTCTTTCACTTTTATCAGGAAGTGAGACAAATACTCTTCTGTCAAACCTGCCTGAGCGTAAAAGTGCTTCATCTAAAACTTCTATCTTGTTTGTTGCGGCAATTACTATAACTCCGGAATTATCTTCAAAACCATCCATTTCGGAAAGTAATTGGTTAAGGGTTGATTCTCTTTCATCGTTTCTAAGTCCGCCTCTTGCCTTTCCGACAGCATCTATCTCATCTATGAAGATAATGGAAGGTGCATATTTTTTGGCATAAGCAAAAAGTTCTCTTACTCTTTTTGCACCTATTCCTACATATATTTGCACAAAAGATGAACCGCTTTGATAAAAAAACGGCACATTGGCTTCACCGGCAACAGCCTTTGCTATCATTGTTTTTCCAACCCCGGGAGGACCTACTAAAAGTACACCTTTTGGAAGTTTTATGCCAAAGTTTTTATATTTTACAGGATTTCTTAAAAAGTCAACTATTTCAGTAAGTTCTTCTTTTACCTCTTTTATTCCTGCGACATCATTGAAGGTTATATTGGATACGACAGGTTTTATGGGTGTACTCATAAAATTGTCTATATCAAATGCCTGCTGTTTGTTTCTTTTTTCCTCTATCTTGTTTCTTGCTTGCATATCTTTTTTTCTTAGATAGAGTATGAAAGCAAAAATCATTAAAAAAAGTATGATACCGCTTGACAAATCACTTAAAAAAGTACTGTTTTGAGCTATATCAAGCGGAGCAATTTTAAGTAATTTTTTTATGTCTATACCGTCTTTGACAATTTTATACTTAAACCCCTCGTTTGTTTTTATGATGATTTGGTCTGCGTCTATGGTAGCTTTTTTTATATCATTGTTATCAAGAAGTGTTTTGTATGTTCTATAATCGATAGATGTTGCACTGTTTTTTATATAAGCATATCCAAAAAGCATCAAAAGCACCAAAAGTGCCAAAACACTATAGATAAATTTTTTATTTTTAAAACTCGGCATAATTCATATCCTCCCTAGCTTCATAAGTATCTATTTTGACCCATTCATTGATTAACTCTTTTTCGGAATTTATTTTTACTCTGTTGTAGTATTGGTCCAATCCGTTAAAACAGCCATCTTTAAACTCTTCAACAAGTACCAAAAGAGATTTTTTTACAGTTTTTCTAAAATCATAATTTTTTCTTTTTATTAAAGTTTCTATCTTTTTGTGTCTTTCTTTGGCAGTATCGCCCTTAACAGTATCTTTCATATAAGATGAAGGAGTATTTTCTCTTTTGCTGTAGTTAAAACAGTGTATATGTGTAATCGGGAGATTTTTTAATTTTTCAAATCCGTCTTCAAATCTTTTTTTTGTTTCACCCGGATGGCCGACTATAAAATCAGTTCCTATTGCAAATCCTTTTTGGAAAAGTTCTTCAAAAAGTTTTGCATCATTTTTATAACTGTTGCGTCTGTGCATGATACGAAGCATTTCTTCATTTGTATGTTGAAGTGCTATGTGAAGATGTTTTTCAAGCCAATCTTCATCAAGAATTTCTTTAAATTCATCATCAATTTGTGCAGGCTCTATGCTTCCTAGTCTTATCCTTTTGACACCCCTGATTAGAGAAATCTTTTTAAGCAGTTTAGCAAGAGATGTTCCTTTGTCTTTTCCGTAGCTTCCTATATTTGTGCCTGTCAGTATAAATTCGTTATAATCATTTTGGGCAAGTATGCTTATTTGTTGCAGTATCTTCTCTTCATCTTGACTTCTTGCATTACCTCTTACAAAAGGAATTATACAGTAACTGCATCTAAAATTACAACCCTCCTGTATTTTTATAAATGCTCTGTTTTTACCTTCAAAATTATAAACTATACTTTTTTCAACGGAATTTAGATTGCCGATTTTGATAAATCTTTCATCATTTTTTAAGATTTGGTTGATATTTTCCTTTTCGGAATGGCCGAACACTCCAAACACTCTGTTGTCCTTAAAAAGTTTTTCTCCTTTGCTTATAGCCCCGCATCCTGCATATATGACTTTTTTATCAAGTTTTGAAACTTTTGATATATAGCTTCTTGCTCTGCTGTCAGCCGAATTTGTAACAGTACAAGAGTTTATAACGATAATATCGGCTTCATCTTCATTTTTTGCAATATCAAACTCTTTCAAGTTTTCTATCATTATCTGTGTATCGTATATATTGGTTCTGCAACCAAATGTTTTAAAATATACTTTTTTATTCATTTAATGCACTTTTTAGTGAAGAAATAATCAAATCTTTATCTATATTTTCAACTATTTTGTATGAACCTATATGATTTGGAAGGATAAATTTTATCTTGTGATTGTAACTTTTTTTGTCATGAAAAAAACTCTCATAAAAACTGTTAAAATTTTTGATATCATATTTTACGGGCAATTCATAATTTTGAAGAAGATGCTTTATTCTGTCGGCTTCATTTTTGTCTAACAATTTCAAGTCAACAGAGAGTTGATTTGCCAAGACTATGCCGATACTTACAGCCTCTCCGTGGAGATATGTTTTATAGTTTGTCTCATTTTCTATAACATGTCCAAAAGTATGCCCGTAGTTTAAAACAGCCCTTATGCCCGCTTCTTTTTCATCCATACTAACAACTTTGGCTTTGATTTTTATACATTTTTCTATGGCAATTTCAAGATTTTTTTCTTCCGAAAGAGAGTGATTTTCAAGCCAGTTGAAAAAGTTTTTGTCAAATGTAACAGCCATTTTGATTATCTCGGCTACTCCGGCTGCAAACTCTCTTTTTGGAAGAGTTTTTAAAAAAGAAGTTTCACAGTAGACTGCTTGGGGCTGGTAAAAGGTTCCTGTCAAGTTTTTGCCGAATTTATTGTTGACTCCTGTTTTTCCTCCCACACTCGCATCAACCTGGGAGAGTAGGGTAGTCGGTATTTGTATAAAATTAATACCTCTTAAAAATATTGAGGCACTAAAACCTGTCATATCTCCTATGACACCTCCTCCAAAAGCTATGAGAAGAGATTTTCTATCCAATTGATGTTCATTTAGTCTTTCAAGTATATACGAAACAGTATCAAGATTTTTGTACTCTTCTCCATCAGGAACTGTTATGATATATAACTCTTTGGCTTTTATGCTTTGAAGCAGTTTATTTAAGTGAAGTCCTGAAACCTTCGGATTGGTAATGATAGCCACTTTATTGCTAAAAGTCAGTTCTTTAAGTTCGTTTATAAAAACTTTATAACTTTTTTTCTGCTCGTTTATATCTATATTTATATGCATGTATATCCTCTTATTCCGGCACGGGGATAAAGACTTGATATATCCCGTCCAATTTATAATATAATTTTTGAAAACTTTTGCTAAATTCTGAGAAAAAACCCGCATTTTTTATGTTTTTATCAAATGGTAAAAATTGTATAATATCTTCTCTTTTTTTCAATTCAATGATTGGATTTTGTTCGGGTTTGATAACTTTTATCTTTCTTTTAAACATACTGCCTAAATTTTTAAAATGATCTATCAGTTCATCATTGATATCCAGCTCTTCAGGGTCATAATCATACAGTTCAATGTCAAGATTCAATTGAGCGGATATATCGAAGATAGGAGCGGTTAATTTTTCAATTTTCGTACTATCTTCCGGAATTACAACACTTTGCTTTATTTTACTGAAGTCATATTCTCCTGTTTTAAAAACCGGTATTTTAGCCTCATAAAGTATCTTTTTATATCTTTGAAATATTTTATTATTGACAATGATAAGTCCTATATTTGCAATTTCCAAATCCTTGAAAAGTACATTTTTAAAATTCTCTGTTTCGTAATCTATAAAAACTTTTGTTGAACTTTTGTCATAACTTTTTATCTTGTCAAAACATTTTGAGTATGTCGGATTGATTACTTTGATGATAAGTTTGTTATTGTTTAACTTTGAATGCAGTAAAAAAGCATTGTTTATCATTTTTTCTATCTCAAAAGAATCGCTCTTTTGCATATCGATAAGAACATATATGTTTTTGCCGTAAGGAGAGGGGAAAGAGCCGAATTCCTGTTTTATGCTTATATTTACACTTCTAAGGATATTCGGGTCACCTATAACAAGAAGTATATCATTTGGATAAATCATAGTAGAGGGTTTTGGAAGTATCAAATCGTTAGCTCTGTATATAGCGGAAATTTGCCAACTGTGTTGTTTGATGCTTGATATATGTCTGTAAACATACGGACTGCCAAAAGGTACATCTATCTCCATTATTTCTCCTATGCCAAGGCCGACATTTTGTGCCACAACAGATACATTTGGCAGAAAATCAAACAGTCTTGACGAGAGTACTTCGTTGGCATTTAACAAAGAGAGGTTCGTATCATCAAAATTCAAATGCCAAATATCAAGCATAACTACATGTATATCTTTACTTAAAATTCTTATGTTTTTATATGTTTCAAGTGCATCAAATCTTTTTTTTACTACTATAAAAACTTCAACTATACTATCTTTAAAAACTGATCTTAGTTTTGAAAAACTTGTCGGATCAAATTTATAGTATTTTACCTGCTCGGCTTTTTTGTCGATAATTGTTTTATCGTTGTAATACACTACGCTATAATTATTGTCTGATGAAGTATCATTGCAAACTCTTTCTAAAAAATGTTTTGCTACAATACCGTCAGCGATTATCAATATATCTTTCATATATTTATTATAGCAAAATTTGCTTTTTAGGAAGTTGAATGGATTTTAAAATAGACAATACGGATGCAAATGCAAGGGCATGTACTATACAAACAGCTCACAGCATTATACGGACTCCTGTTTTTATGCCGGTTGGTACTGTCGGCAGTGTAAAAGCTCTTGATGCTTATGATATGACAACTTTACTTGATAGTAAAATCATACTTGCCAATACATATCATATGTATCTAAGGCCCGGTGATAATGTGGTAAAATCTTTTGGCGGATTGCATGGATTTACTACTTATGAGAAAAGTTTTTTAACTGATAGCGGAGGCTTTCAGGCTTTTTCTCTTAGTTCAATTTCAAAAGCGGACAAAAATGGTATAAAATTTAAAAGTCATATAGACGGATCATTGCACTACTTTACTCCTGAAAAAGTACTTGATATAGAGTACAATTTAAATTCGGATATTATGATGATACTTGATGATCTTATTGCACTTCCCGCAACTAAAGAGAGGGTAAAACTTTCGGTTGAGAGAACTTATGAGTGGGCAAAGAGATCTATAGAATATCACAATAAAATGAAACGGTTTGAAGAAAATTCGAAACAAAATATTTTTGCTATTATTCAAGGGGGAACAGATAAAGAGTATAGAAAAATTTCAGCAGAAAAATTGGTCGGTCTTGAGGATTTTGACGGGTATGCTATAGGAGGATTAAGTGTAGGGGAGAGCAACAAAGAGATGTATGATATAGTTTCATACACAACCGCATTGATGCCGAAAAACAAACCAAGATATTTGATGGGTGTGGGAACTCCTGAAGATTTGATAGAAAATATTGAAAGAGGTGTGGATATGTTTGATTGTGTTATGCCCACAAGAAATGCCAGAAACGGAACACTTTTTACAAGTTACGGAAAAATCAATATAAAATCTTCCAAATACAAACTACTTGATGAATCTATCGACAAAGAGTGTGACTGCTATACATGCAAAAGATACTCTTTGGGGTATATGCATCATCTTTTTAAAGCAAAAGAAATTACATACTACAGACTCGCATCTTTGCATAATTTGCATTACTATTTGCATTTGCTCAAAGAGGCAAGAGATGCAATAATGGAAAACAAATTTTTAAAATTTAAGAAAAATTTTTATAACAAAAGAGTAAAATGATATTCCGATTTTTACAATAACTATAAATAGGATACAATTATGCTTAAAACCATCAAATCCAAACTTATCGCAACTACTTTATCATTTTTTATCATAGGTTCGATTATACTTCTTCTTTTTATATCATATAATTCAAACAAAATTATCAAAAATGCCACATCAGACAATATACAAACTCTCAGTAGTACTATATTTGTAGCTATCAGGACTGCAATGAATCTTGGAGATCCAAAAATAGTAGAAGATACTTTAAAAACCATAAAAAAGATAAAAGGGATTGAGAGTATAGACATAGACAAGTCAAAAGAGGTTATAAAAACTTTCGGTTTAAAAGATCATTTTACAGCCAATAGCATGGTTAGGAAAGTTTTTCAGACAAAAAAACAAATTATTATGGAGCACAATCAAAATGGCAAACATATACTTGAACTCCACAAGCCTCTTATAGCAACAACAAAGTGTCTGGGCTGTCATGCAACTTCAAACAGAGGAGATGTGCTTGGTGTTATGAATTTGCAACTCTCTTTGGAAAAAGCCGACAAAGAGATAAGTGATTTTAATTATCTTGTTATAGCCAGTCTTGTAATCGCTGCCATTATAGCTACGATAGGATTTTTAATCTTTTTTGGCAAAGAGATACTAAAACCTTTACATTTTTTGACTATAAGAGTAAAGGATATAGCTACGGATGATGGTGATTTGACAAAAAGACTTCATTTTGCAAAAGAGGATGAGTTATCAGTTGCCGGCAAGTGGATTGATACTTTCATAGAAAAAGTTCAGCGCTCTGTTGCAGAAGCTAAAAATGCAAGCTTGCAAAATCTTCAAATGTCCAATGAACTTGAAAATAGCTCAAACTATCTTGACAAAGAAATACTTGAAAGTATAAAAGAGATAGAAAGTGTAAACAATATGGGTAACAATATGAAATCTATCCTATCTGATACGGTTGAGAGTGCCAAAAAAAGCAAAGAGGATATTGAAGAAGCCGATAGAAAACTTCAGGCAGTTAAAGATAGCATAAATAAAATGAGTGAAAAAATGCAAGAAGAGTCCCATACCGGAATCGAGCTTGCAAACAGGATAAATGATTTAAATAAAACTGCCGAAGATACCAAACTGGTTTTAACAAAAATTTCCGATATATCCGACCAGACAAACTTGCTTGCTCTAAATGCCGCCATAGAAGCGGCAAGAGCAGGAGAACATGGCAGAGGATTTGCTGTTGTAGCGGATGAAGTTAGAAAATTAGCCGAGCAAACACAAAAATCACTTCTTGAGATAGATGCCACAACAAATCTGATGGTTCAAGAAATTGCCAATGCAAGTGAAGCTATCAGTAAAAATGCCAATAATATAGAAAAATTATCAAATGATGCACTTGAAGTCAATAAAAATATAGATGAAACTTCCTCAACCGTGAGAGTTGCACAGAAAGTATCTGATAATTCACTCAAAGAATCAATAGAGCTTGCAAATGATGTGGAAGAGATATTGTCTAAAATTGAAGAAGTTTACGACTCTTCAAAAGAGAATATAAAAGTTATAAATGAAATGAAGAGTATATCTAAAAGAATAAAAGAGAGTGCAAAAGAATTAAATACCAAACTAAACAGTTTTAGAACATAATTTTTCAAAGAGTTAATATAACTCTTTGAAATAAGTGCTCAATCATAGTCTTATTTGAACTGATTTTTGATGGGCAGTAAGGCCTTCTGTTTTTGCCAATAGTGCACATGCTTCTCCTATCTCTTTTATACCTTTATCGGAGATGCTTATAATGGATGATTTTTTTATAAAGTTATCAACACTCAATGGTGAGTAAAACTTTGCGGTTCCTCCTGTCGGAAGAGTATGGTTTGGTCCTGCTATATAATCTCCCATGGGTTCGGGAGTGTTTTTCCCGAGAAATATAGCTCCCGCATGTTTTATAAAAGGTAAAATTTCAAAAGGCTTCTTAGTCATTATTTCCAAATGTTCAGGTGCTATTTGATTCATAAGTTTGACTGCTTCACTTAAGCTGTTTACTACTATAATAGCACCTCTTTTTTCTATAGACTTTCTTGCAATTTCCTCCCTGTCCAAACTTTTCAAATCATTATAAATTTGCTCTTTTGTTTTTATTGCTGTTTCTTTGCTTGTCGTTATCATTATAGAGCTTGCCATTTCATCATGTTCGGCTTGGGAGAGAAGATCCATTGAGAGATACTTTATATCTGCACTTTTATCTGCAATGATACCTATTTCGCTCGGACCTGCTATCATATCTATATTGACTTCCCCGAAAACCATCTTTTTTGCAGTAGCAACAAATATATTGCCAGGACCTGTTATGACATCAACCTTCGGTATAGTTTCACTTCCATATGCCATGGCAGCTATAGCACTTGCTCCTCCGACTTTAAAAGCTTTTTTTATATCGCATATATGCATAGCAGATAAAAGTAATTCGTTTATTTCATTGTTCGGAGTCGGTGTGCAAACTACTATCTCTTTTACTCCTGCAACTATTGCAGGAATTGCATTCATAAGAAGAGAACTGGGATAGGCCGCTTTTCCTCCGGGTATATAAAGACCTGCTTTATCCACGGGAGTTACTTTTTGTCCCAAGATAGTACCGTTTTCATCATAGTCAAACCATGATCTTGGCATCTGTTTTTCGTGGAAGCTTTTTATCCTGTCAAATGCCATATGCAAAGCTTTTTTAAGATCGTTGTCTATATTGTCATAGGCTTTTTGCATCTCTTTAGTATCAATTAAAATATCACTGTCGTTTTTTGGTTTCCACTTGTCAAATTTTTCAATATCATCTATAAGTGCTTTATTGCCTTTTTCTTTTATATTGTTTATAATTTCTCCCACTATATTTGATACACTTTGTATATCCATTTTGCCACGGTTTAATAATTCGCCGAAATTTTTATCAAAATCATTGTCATTTATATTGAAAATTTTCACCACATTTCCTTTTATATCTTTGTATCATTGATTCATTGCCTTTTATGCCGCCTTGGTGTATATACATTATTTCTTCCGTGATATCATTTTTTTGCAAAAAATCCATCATATACCAAAAACCCGAAGGATCATATAAAAGATCAAACTCAATGTCTAACTTTTTTTGTAATTCTATCCAAAATCTATACATTTTACAATCCAATTTTCCAAAAGTATGTTTTTTCGTATCAAGTATTTGGGGATGATTATTTTCATTTTTATCCAAGGCAAGAAATTGCTTTCTTAGGTACTCTTTTTGACCTACACAGGCATTCGTATAGACTTTTGTCTTATCATTCATTTTTACCAGGGATTGTTGCAAGAAAAGTGCAGTTGTTCCTGTGCCGGAAGGTAAAAAGATAGCTAAATTTATAAGTTTTTTCTCTTTTTTAAATTTGACTATCTCTTTTGCAAGTTGGTTGATACCATATCTTGATGTTTCGCATCTGCCTCCTTCGGGTATAAAGATTGTGTTGTTTTTGATTATTGTTTTTGATAGGGTATTTTTGTTATCCAATTCACTGTATTTGCATTCTTTAAACAGTTTTAATTTCATACCGTTTTGTAAAGCATATTTTAAATTTCCAACAGGATTTTGAAGCATGGCAGAAGAGAGATGATCCGTATAGTATTCAAACTCCCATTCTTTTAGTTTACAAAGAACGGAAAGCGAATACATTGCATTTGACTGATTGGAGCCATAAGATACAACTTTTTTTATACAGGGAAAATCATTGATTAAAAAATAGTGAAATTTTCTGGCTTTATTGCCGGAAAAATCACTATTTAAAAGATCATCTCTTTTTATAAAAATTTTTTTATTGTTATAAAAAACTTCTTGAATCGGAGAATTTTCAATATTTATCAATACAGTTCAAATCTCCAAAAGCTGTCTTTAATCTGTCTCTCATAGACTCTTCACCGCTTCTTAGCCATTTTCTCGGGTCATAGTATTTTTTATTTGGCTTATCTTCGCCTTGCGGATTTCCTATCTGGGCTTGGAGATAGTCATGATATTTTTCTATATATCCTTTTACTCCCTCCCAAAAAGCCCATTGGGTATCGGTATCTATATTCATCTTTACCACACCGTAACTAACCGCTTCTTGTATCTCTTGATGGGTAGAACCACTACCCCCGTGAAATACAAAACTTACAGGTTTCTCTTTTGTGCCGAATTTTTCCTGAATATATTTTTGAGAATTATCAAGTATTTTGGGTGTAAGCACAACATTTCCGGGCTTGTAAACTCCATGAACATTTCCAAAAGATGCCGCTATCGTAAATTTATCACTTATTTTGCTCAATCTCTCATAAGCAAGTGCAACATCTTCAGGCTGGGTATAAAGTCTTGAATTATCTATATCGCTGTGGTCTATACCGTCTTCTTCCCCGCCTGTAACTCCGAGTTCAATCTCAAGAGTCATATCGATTTTACTCATTCTTTTTAAATACTCTTCGCAGGTTGATATATTGTCTTCAAGAGATTCAACCGACAAATCTATCATATGTGAGCTAAAAAGAGGTTTTCCAAGTCTTTTATAATGCTGTTCTCCTGCATCAAGAAGTGCATCTATCCACGGAAGCAATTTTCTGTTTGCATGATCTGTATGCAGGATAACCGGTATTTCATAAGCTTCAGCCATAGTATGAACATGCATAGCTCCGCTTATAGCTCCTAAAATCGCTCCTTTTGTACTATCGATTCCTTTTCCTGCATAAAATGCCGCACCGCCGTTTGAAAACTGTATGATGATAGGAGAATTTATATCTTTTGCCGATTCCAAAGCAGCATTTATAGAATCAGTACCTACAACATTTACAGCCGGGATTGCAAACTTTTGTTCTTTTGCTATGGAAAAAAGTTTTTGCATATCGCTACCCGCTATAACTCCCGGTTTTAAGAAATTAGAAACCTTGTTTGTGCTCATCTTAGCTTCCTTTGTTAAAGTTTTTCTATCTTTGCACTTTTTCTAAGTTGTTTTGCAATAGATTGGACATTTTTTTGAAATTTCTGAATTTTAAGCTGTGCTTTTATCCTCTCTTTTACATTTGCAAAAGCTACATTTCCACCATCTTTTTTATCTTCGAGATATATAATATGATAACCGAATTGTGTTTTCACAGGAGTTTTGGTAATTTCACCTTTTTTTAGAGCAAAAGCTGCTTTGGAAAACTCAGGTACCATTCTTCTTGCACTAAACCATCCAAGTTCTCCGCCGTTTGCACCGCTGGGGCCTGTTGATTTTGTTTTTGCCAATTCTATAAATTTGTCTTCAAGTTTTTTCCCGCTTAAACCTTTTAATTGACTTATAATCTCTTCCGCCTCTTTTTTGGTTTTTACAAGTATGTGTCTGGCTTTAACTTGAGCAGGCTGTTTAAACTTATCTTTGTTTTTGTCATAAAAAGCTTTCGCTTCTTTGTCGGTAACTTTTGCTTTTTTATACTGCTCTTTCATCCAAACTTCCAAAGCCAAATCACTTTTTACTTTTTCAAGAGCTTTTTTAAAAGCTTCGGTTTTTTCTATACCTGATTTTATTGCCTTTGAAGTCAGCAATTTGCCGTCAATTGCCTGGTCAAGTATCTTTTGCTGGGTTTGTGGAGGGAGTTGGTCAAAATTAATTCTCGGATTTCTTATAACCATCGCTATGTCACCGGCAGTTACATCCATACCATTTACTTTTGCATACACTTTTTGTGCGGCAAAACCTGAACTTGTTAGCAGAACGGAAGCTGCCACTACACTTAAAATCATCTTCTTCATATTTATCCTTTTTAAAAATTTGTAAAATTATACTATAGAAAAGTAACTATAGGGTAAATCAACTCATATTGTGATATACATTTTGTATATCATCATCATCTTCCAAAATATCTATAAGCTTTTCAACTTTTGCTGCTGTTTCATCGTCAACATCAACTTCATTGTTTGCAACTAATTCTATGGAACTCTCTTGTATTTTTGCACCTGTTTTTTCAATAGCTTTTAAAAGTTCGTTAAAATCACTCGGCTCGCATTCAAAAAGCAAAAACTCATCAAACTCTTTTATGTCACTTGCTCCGTTATCCATAGCAACTTCCATAATTTCATCATCTTTATCGCTTTTTTCAACAGTAATGATACCTTTTTTATCAAACATCCATGCCACGCATCCGCTCTCTCCCATACTGCCGCCATTTTTTGAAAAAGCATGTCTTACGGAAGCAACAGTTCTGTTTTTGTTGTCAGTCATACATTCGACCATGATGGCAACTCCTCCCGGACCATATCCTTCATAGGTTATTTCATCATAGTGAACTCCTTGCAGATTGCCTGTTGCTTTATCTATTGCCCTTTGGATATTGCTTTGAGGCATAGAAACAGATTTTGCTCTTTCTACTGCAAGCCTTAAAGCTGCATTGCTATCCAAGTCACCTCCGCCGGCTCTCGCAGCGGTGGTAATGTCTTTGATGGCTTTTGTAAAAGCCTTTCCTTTTATGGCATCCTGCTTTGCCTTTATATGTTTTACTTTAGACCATTTATTGTGTCCAGCCATATAATTTCCTTTTATATCAAGTGATGAAAATTATACTTAATAATTGTTTAAAATATTGTAAATTAGCACATAAAGTGCTACAATTACAAAAAAAGTTGGAGATTGAAGTGCAATTAAAAAGAGTAAAACAGGCTGTTGAAGATATCAAATCGGGAAAAATGGTTATTATGATAGATGATGAGGATAGAGAAAATGAGGGCGATTTGGTGTATGCGGCAACATTTTCCACACCTCAAAAAGTAAATTTTATGGCAAGTTATGCAAAAGGACTTATATGTGTTTCGGTAACCAGAGATATATCTGAAAGGTTAAATCTCTCTCCTATGGTTACAAATAATGATTCACAACACGAAACTGCTTTTACGGTTACTGTTGACGCCAAAGATTGTACTACCGGAATTTCGGCATATGAGAGAGATATGACGATAAAAGTTTTGGCTGATTACAAGTCTATGCCGAGAGATTTGGTCAGGCCGGGCCACATTTTTCCTCTTGTTGCCAAAAACGGTGGAGTACTTGTAAGAACAGGGCACACCGAAGGGTCGGTTGATATATGTAAAATGGCCGGTATTACACCGGCGGCTGTGATTTGTGAAATTATGAAAGACGACGGAACAATGGCACGAAGAGATGATCTTGAAAAATTTGCAAAAAAACACAAGTTAAATATAGTATATATTTCAGACCTTGTTGAATATAGATTGCAAAATGAGTCTCTTGTGAGAGAAGTGGCACAGGCAAGAGTAAAATTTATGCAAAGCGAGGCAAAAAGAATAGATTATGTAGATCATAAAAGTTCTCATCATATTGTGTATCAATTTGGAGTTTTAAGTGAAAATGCCAATGTAAGATTTCACAATGTCGGTTTAGATATAGATCTTTTATCAAACAGCCAAAAATACAATAATCTTATAAAATCTATAAAATATCTGCAAAAAAACGGAGGGTTATTGATATTTTTAGAAAAAGAGGAGCAAAAAAACCCGTATATGAAAGAGTATGGCATAGGTGCCGGAATACTGAAAGATATGGGTGTGAAAAATATAAATTTGCTTGTTGGTAAAAAAGGTATAGAGTTTGTAGGTCTTAGCGGTTTTGGTCTAAATATACAAAAAGAGATAGAAATAAGTTAAGGATATCTCCAATATGAAGATAAGAGTTTATTACGAAGACACAGATGCCGGGGGAATAGTCTACCATAGCAAGTATTTAAATTTTTGTGAAAGAGCAAGAAGTGAGATGCTTTTTTCAAAAGGTTTATCCCCTAAAACAACCAATGCTTTTTTTGTTGTCAGAGATATAAGAGCTACTTATCTAAAAAGTGCAACACTCGGTGAAGTTTTAGAAGTAAAAACAAAGATAAATTCACTTGGAAAAGTCAGTGTATTGTTAGACCAGGATATATTTAACAATAACAAAGAAAAAATTTTTACAATGTCTGTAAAACTTGTTTATCTTAAAAATTCAAAACCATCAAAAATAGATGAAAAATTCATAAAAATTTTTCAACAATACCGCCAATAAAAAATATTGTTAAATACAGTTTTTCAGTATATTGTAACTTCACTAAAAGCTGATTTTGTAGGCTTTAATATTTTTATATCATAATTTACCTGATTGTTTAAGATATTTTCATCAAACAATCGTTGTGCTTCGCTGTTAAAATATAGTGTATATATATAATCAATACCTATGGAAGTAGAGTAGTTTATCCAATCATAAAATATATTGTTGTCAAGTATTTTATTGGTTGATATTAGAGCATCATCACTTTTTCCTATAGAATTTGCTATGTACATATCTTTTCTATCTTCATACTGTGTTAAATTAAGTAAAAGAGGATTATAATTTATTTGTGTTGAAAAGAGTGCATATGGTCTTATCTTATAAAATCTAAATTGTGAAGCAAGGAGTGAAGTTTTAACAAGCGGAGTATTTAAAAAGATAGAACTTCCCTGTAATTTTTTATTGTATTTTAAAAATGATTTAAATTTTGTTAATTTTTGAGGAATTATTTTTTTATATATAATTCTTGTGTCATTGTTGCTTTGTATATAACTGCTCAATTTAAAGCCCATATCGCTTTCGTCTGCAAAGATAGCTATCTTGTCATTTGTAAAAACCAATAGTTTTTCAATCTGTTTTTTATAATCAATACCCCCGAATACAAAATTAGTTTTTTGGGTTGTAATTTCATTTTTATTGATGGTAGGTATATAATATATAAGATCGGATTTTATAGATAGCAGTCTTTTTACTCCTTTGTATGTATAAGGAGCTATAACAAAACGAAATCCCTCGCTTTCTATTTTATTTGCCGTATCTTGTATGTTTTGTAATGATTCATCTTTTGAATCAAATAGTTCAAAATCAAAATTGACCCCCTTTTTAAGTAAATATGCCAATATGGTATTTGTAGTGCTTATGGTGTATCTTCCTATAATATTTTTTGGCACCATAAGAGCAATTTTTATAATATTTGTTTTTTTTGTATTGAATATATTGAGTTTAATTTTCAAAGTTTCATAATCTTTTGACAAATTTGTATCATTTGTCATATTTTTATAGTTTGATATAAAAGAAAAAACTTTACCGTCTTTTAAATACTCTTTTAAACAATTCTTGTCGCACTCGTTTGTATTGAGATTGATAATATCAGCAACAGGAAGAGGCAGTTGTGATAAGTAAAGACTTTTGGCCATAGATATCATACTGATAAAAAAAAGTGATAAAAATATTCTCAAATGTAACTCCGTATAAATATTAAGCTATAATTATACCATTAGTTGCTTAACTTTTTTCATATCTGAAAATACAAACTTTTTAGCACTGGGATTTCTAAGTAAAAAACTTGGATGAAATGTAGGTATGAGCTTTGCATTGCCAAAATTTAAAACTTCACCTCTTATTTTGGATATCGGTGTCGTATCTTGTGTAAGATTGTTATATGCCGTTGCCCCCAGTGTTATAATAATTTTTGGCTTTATAATGTCTATTTGTTTTAAAAGATAAGGTATGCACGACTTTACTTCCTGTGGTGTCGGTACTCTGTTGTTGGGAGGTCTGCATTTTACGATATTTGCTATATATGTATCTTCTCGCCTTATATGAAGAACATTTTCTATAATTTTCGTTAAAAGCTCTCCCGCTCTTCCGACAAAAGGTTTGCCGGATTGATCTTCGTTTGCACCGGGACCTTCTCCGATAAACATAATTTCGGCATTGATATTTCCTTCTCCAAAAACAATATTTTTTCTTGTTTTTGAAAGTTGACAAAGATGACAGTTTTGAACTATTTTTTCCATTTGATTCAAGTTATTCGGCAAAGTATCGGTTGTTGAAGTATTTTTTTTTGTATAGTGTATATCATAAATATAATTTAAGCCGAATAATTTATAATTATATAAAGAAGAAAGTATTTTAAGTTTTTTTATTCTTTGCATATTGTGTTTCCCCCCGCTTTTTCAGCGGGGAATTTTATATTATTGTGTAACTTCCACTACTTTTGGATCGCTTTCCCAAATACCGTGTTTTGTGCAATAGCTTTGTGCAACCAAAGTCATTGTTTTGCCCTGAGGTTTGATTTTGAAAGTTACTTCCGCATGACCTTTTTGACCTTGTCCTCCGAGCATACCGGCTATAAAGTCGGCTCTTGCAAGTAGTGTTTCTTTGTTGTAAAGTGCAAGATTGGCTATATAGTGGTCAAAATCATCCGGATGAGTATATTCGTTTCCGACTTTAACTGTTACTTCAAATACTTCATCGGCTTTTGCCGTATCTGCACAATGAATAAATGGTGAATGTCTGTCTATATAATCTTTTTTAGCTTCTCTTTCAACCGTATCAATGTCAACATATCTGTTTATTTTTGGCATCTTAAACTCCTTTTGTAAAATATTTTATAATTATATCTGATATTTCTTAGATAAGAGATATAAATAGGATATAAATTATCCTATTTATATTGGCTTAAACAAAAGTGATTTCACTTACATTGTGTTCAAGTCCGAGATCTTCAGGTGCAAGTCCGAGAGCCAGTCCAATCATTTGAGGAAGATGCAATACAGGCATTTGTATATCACGACCTATCTCTTTTGATATATTGTGTTGCTGAACATCAAGTCTTAAGTGACAAAGAGGGCAGGGTGTAACAACCACATCTGCATTATTGTCCATTGCATCACTCATTGCATCGCCTGAGAGTTTGTTTGCAGTTTTGGGAGCCTGTAATTCTACATGAAAGCCGCAGCATTTGTTTTTGTGTTCATAGTCTATTGCATTGCCGCCCAATGCATCTATAAGTCTTTCTATAGAATCAGGAACATATGGATTTTCATTGCCGTTGTTTTTGCTTTGCAGTTTTGAAGGTCTGATATTGTGACAGCCATAAAATGGAGCAATATTTATGTTTTTTAAAGGCTTAGTAACTCTTTTGGCTATCTCTTCAACACCTATATCATCTATAATGGCATAAAGAAAATGTTTTATTTCAACATTTCCTTTGTATTCAAGCCCTATCTCTTTTAACTTTGAATTCACTTTGTCTTTTAAAGCATTATCACTATCAAGCCTATCTTTGGTTAAAGATGTATTTAATTGACAAGTATTGCATATTGTAACCATTGTAAGGCCAAGTTTTTCAGCATAACAAATATTTCTTGCATTTAGAGTCAAAGATAAAAAATCATCAAAATCCTGCAAATGGCTGGCTCCGCAACAGCTTGCCTCTTCAAGTTGTACAAGTTCTATATCAAGAGCCTCGGCAACTGCCAAAGTTGATTTTAACAGTTCAGGAGTACTCTCTTTTGCCGTACATCCAGTATATAGTGCATATTTTATTTTACTCATCCGATACTCCTTAAAAATCTACTGTGGATGCGATATCAACAAGTTTTTTAATCTCATCCATATTTTTTGATTTTGGCATATTCCAAGGCATTACAATTTTGCCTTTTTTCCACATTTCATAAGCCTCAGGCAAATGTTTAAGAACTCCTATATTGCCTTCAGAGTATCTTACAAGCTCTCCCTCATCTAAAATTCCGTGTTTTTTGATAGAAGATTTAAATCCCACAGCATGTCTAGTAGCAACATTGTTTTTAGCTTTTGACTCTTCAAAAATTTGATTATGAAGTTTTGTTATTTTGCTAATCGGAGATAAATCTTTAGGGCAAGCTTCGGCACATTCAAAACATTTTACACAGTCCCATACTCCGGCACCTTCTTCATTGATTATATCCAATCTTTCATCTTTGGCATTGTCTCTTGAATCGGCATTAAATCTAAAAGCTTTTAAAAGTGCCGCGGGTCCTATATAATCTTCATTTGCCTTAACAGACGGACAGGCATAAAAACAGTTTCCGCACTGTATGCAATAGTCAGCTTCGTCCAGAGCATCAGCTTCTTTAGGACTGATAAGATTTTCTTTTTCGGGATGTTCGGCTATATCCGTTATCAGGTATGGTTTGACGGAACTGTATTTTTCCCAAAAGTTTTTCTTGTCTATAACCATATCTTTTATAGCTCTTTTTTCATCCTGCGGATCAAGTGTCAACTCTTCACCAAATATTTCAACGAGATGAAAAACATTTTCTTTACAGGATAGTACCGGTTTGCCATTTACTTTTATGGCACAACTACCACAGATTCCGTGTCTGCAACTTCTTCTATAACTAAAACTTCCGTCAAACTCCCATTTGATTCTGTTTAATATGTCAAGTACAACTTCATCTTGCGATACTTCCATATCATATTTGATATAGTATGGTAGATGATCTTTTTCACTATTGAACCTGAAAACATTAAAAGTTATTTTTTTTGTTTCATATTTTTTCATTTTCCCGGCTCCTAATAAGTTCGCTCTTGAGGCTCAAAAATACCCAAGTTTACATCTTTGTATTCCATTTGTATTTCCCCGTTTTCATCCATATGGGCATATGTATGTTTTAAAAAATTCTCATCATCTCTTTTTGGATAATCATCTCTAAAATGAGCACCACGACTCTCTTTTCTTGCGATTGCCCCTTCAATGATAAACATAGAATAATCCAGCATATGACCAAGTTCAATTGCTTCTTGTAAATCCGTATTATAAATTTTAGACTTGTCTTCAATGCGAATATGCTTAAATCTTTCTCTTAACTCTTTTAATTTTTTCTTCTGTTTTTGCAGAGATTCTTCGGTTCTGAAAACTCCGGCATTTGCTGTCATACTCTCTTGAAGTTCCGCTCTTAAAAGAGGAACTTTTTCATCACCGTTTGAAGTCATGATAGTATTTATCTCATTAAGCATTCTATCGGCATCTTTTTGGTCGGGTTCTTTATGAATGAGAAAATCTTTTTTCTCAAGATCTTTTATGATAGTTTGCCCTACATGTCTTCCGAAAAACATAGCTTCAAGAAGAGAGTTTGCTCCAAGTCTGTTTGCACCGTGTACACTGACACATGCACATTCACCCGCAGCATAAAGTCCGTGGATTCTATGATCCTGATTTAGTTTGGCCCTTCCGTCGTTATCCACAGGTATGCCACCCATAGAGTAATGAGCGGTAGCTGCTATCATGATAGGCTCGTGTATCATATCAAGTCCTAAAAATGTTATAGCCAAATCCCTAAGCTCGGGAAGCCTTGATAAAATTTTCTCTTTTCCAAGATGAGTAAGATCAAGATAAACCGCATCTTTGTTCGGTCCTACTCCTTTGCCTTCGAGTATCTCTTTTGTGATGGATCTGCTAACGAGATCTCTTGGGGCCAACTCCATTTTTTCAGGAGCATATTTTTCCATAAATCTTTCACCTTCGCTATTAAAAAGTCTTCCGCCTTCTCCTCTAGCTGCTTCACTTATAAGTATCCCGGTTCCTGCAAGTCCTGTCGGATGAAACTGTACAAATTCCATATCTTTTAAAGGAAGCCCGTGTCTGGCATATATTGAAAGTCCGTCTCCGGTATTGGCATGTGCATTTGAGTTTATCTTGTAAGCTCTGGCATATCCTCCGGTGGCAAGCATTACAGCTCTTGCATTAAATATTGCGGGTTCAAGTGTTTTTATATTGTATGCTACCACTCCGTAAACATTTTTGTTTTCTTGAATTATGTCCGCAACATACCACTCATCCCAGTACTCAACTCCGTCTCTGTCGGATTGTTCAAACATAGTTTGCAATAGTGTCAGTCCTGTTCTATCTTTTGCAAAACATGCCCTTGGAAAAGATTGACCTCCAAAAGGCCTTTGTGCAATTGTTCCGTCATCATTTCTGCTGAATGCCGCTCCCATGCTCTCAGCCCATCTGACTGTTTCGGGTGCCCCTTCACACATAAGTTTAACAGCATCTTGATCAGCAAGATAATCACTTCCTTTGATGGTATCAAACATATGTAATTCTATGCTGTCTTCGGGTTTTAGTGCGGCATTTATACCGCCTTGTGCGGCACCCGAATGACTTCTTAAGGGGTGAAGTTTACTGATAACCGCAACATGTTTGCCGTACCCTTCAAGTTCTCTTGCTGCAGCCAGCCCTGCCAATCCTGCTCCAACGATTATCGCATCATAATGATATATCGGTATGCTCATATAGCGATTCCTTATTTAAAAATTTTGAATACATTATACAAATAGAAACTTTAAACTATACAAAAAGTAACATTTTCCTTATAATGAAAAGTTATAATGTTACAATTTTTCACTTTTAAGATGAAAAATTTTGTATCTTTTTAGTATAATATCAAAATATCTATAATATAAAGGTAAAAAATTGAATAAAGAGGATTATTTTATATCTCTGTTTGAAAGTAAACATATAGGTGATGACGGAGCTGTCATAAAAGATCAGATTTTTTTAAAAGATCTTTTCTGTGAAGATATACACTTTAAAAGAGAATGGATGGCTCTAAAAGATATAGCCAAAAAGAGTATACTGGTCAATATATCGGATGCTGTTGTGATGAATGCAAAACCAAAATATATACTTCTTGGTGTTAAAATTCCAAAAGATTTCAGTTATAAAGAGATAAAGCAATTACAAGAAGGATTTTGTGAAATATGCAAAGAGTATGGTATAGATATAATAGGCGGAGATACGATATCAGGTGACAAGCTTGATATTTCCGTAACGCTGATAGGCAAATCCAAAAACCCTATAACAAGAAAAGGAATAAAAAAAGGTTTTCTTTTTGCATATACAGGAACTCTTGGAGAATCAAAAAGAGACCTTGAAAGATTGCAAAAAAAACAAAAAATTCGAAAAAATTCGAAATTCATCAGACCGAGACTAAAGGCAGATTTTTTTTATGAAGCAAGGAAATATATAAGCAGTGCACTTGATATATCGGACGGGCTGTATAAGGATTTATCAAGATTGACAAAGGCAAATAAAATCGGTATTAAATTTTTTAAAAAATTTTCAAAAGATACAGCTTGTAGCGGAGAAGAGTATGAGATACTTTTTTCTTTTGATAAGAGATACAAAAAAATGATCCTCTCACTTGCAAAAAAACATAAAACTCCTGTTCGTATTTTTGCAAAGGCTATAAGAGGAAAATTTAAGGGAAATTGCAAAGAGAACCATTTTTAATATACTAAAAAAGAGGTGGTAATTAATCCAATCAATTTATCCACCTCCTATTTTTGGAAATATTGAAAAGATACTGTCATTTTGCAATACAAAGTCTTTTTTGATATGTCTGCCGTTTATCATCAAAACTCCTATGGGTAAATCTTCTTCATTGATGCCTATATCTTTGACAATTTCACCCGCATTTATACCCTGAGGGTAGATTTTTTTTTCTATCTTAAATCTACCCTCTCTGTATTGAGCAAAAAGTTTTATTGTGACTTCTATACTATTTTTCATCCAAATATGACCAAACGCTATCTAACTCTTCACCGGTAAAATCCCATACGGTATTGTGGGGAGGAAGCGGTTCGTATTTCATAAATTCAGGCAATCTATCATCACTTTTTCCAAGTCCTGCTTTTTTGTTAAAGTCTCTTTCTAATTTGATAATATTCTCTCCGAGATTGGTTACATCATCAGCTGTCAAATTAGTCCCGAATCTTGCATTTATCATATCAATCAATGCCGGTAAACATTTTGGATCATCAAGTGCAGGAAATGCGACAAATATACACATACCGGTACTATCAACAGCAGCTGATGCTATTTGAAGATTTCTTGCAAGTTCAATCTGACCCTCTTTTTTAAGCGGGTCTATATATCCTCCGCTATTTAGTATATTGGTTGCAACCGCATAACCGGCGGTATGATCCGCACCCATAGGAGTAGTTGCATAAGTTACCCCTTGTCCTTTGACAGCTCTTGGTTCATAGGCGGGAATTGCTTGATTTTTTACAACCGGAACTCTGACAAGTCCGTAAAGTTTTCCAAGGTTTCCTGTTCCTCCTCCTATAATTCTGCCAAGAGGTGTTCCTTTTGCCACTTCATATTTTAAAAGTTCATAAGCTCTTTCGCCATCGCCAAATTCTATAATATCAGTTTCTGCGGCAAGTCCCAATGTAACACCGGTTTCTATGGCATCTACTCCTATGTCGTCCATAAGGGCATCTATCTTGGCAATCATATCAAGATCTTTGATACCAAGATTTGCACCAAATGCCCATATCATTTCGTATTCAAAGCCGCTGGTTAGGTAGTTGCCGTCTTTGTCGTTGTAAGTTTGGGAACATTGTATAACACAACCGGCATGACAGCCGTGAGTTGTACTGCCGCCTCTGTCTTTTATATTTTCTGCCATTGTTTCACCACAGATATCTTCTGCATTTTCAGAGTTTCCGCTTCTAAAGTTAAGGCTGGGCAATCCTCCTGCTTCATTGATAATATTGACTAAAACATTTGTTCCAAAAGCCGGAAGTCCTTCACCGCTTATAGGATTTTCTTGTAAAGACTTGGTAAATACTTTGCTTGCTTCTTTGAATTTTTCCGGTTCTGCATAGTGAACTTCTTTATAGTTTTCAGCATCTATCGTTATGCATTTTATCTTTTTTGAACCCATAACGGCACCAAGACCGCCTCTGCCCAAGCTTCTTAGTTTTCCTTTGGGATCTTTTACGGATATATTTGAGATGAGCATTTTCATTTCACCGGGAGTTCCGATAGTAAGAACCGCTACTTTTTTGTTATATCTTTCGAGCATTTCATCCAATACTTCAAAATTTTGTTTTCCTACAAGATCAGGCACTGCTTCTATGGTAACTTTTTCTTTTGTTATATGCAAATGATAAAAAGTATTGTCATCTTCAGGCAATCCTTCTATGATAAGAGCTTTTACACCAAGTTTTGCCATAATTCCGGCACTGGTTCCTCCAACATTACTCTCTTTAATACCGCCTGTTAAGGGACTTTTTGCTCCAAGTGACGTTCTTCCGCTATTTGCTGCGGTTGTTCCTGAAAGCAACCCCGGAGCAAATACGAGTTTATTATTTGGTCCCAAAGGATGACATTGCGGATCTACTTCTTCGGCAACTATGGTAGAGGTAAGTCCTCTTCCACCAAGCCCCATCCATTTAGAAGGTACTTCTTCTATCTTGTAAGTAAGATCATTCATATTGACACGATAAATTTTATCTGACATTGTAACTCCTTGTGATTATTTAGACTATTTTAGCACTTTTTTGTATAAAAAAGCAAGTAAAATATAATAAACAGAAATATGTTTTTTTTGCATATTTAATTTTTCTATGAGGAACTTAATTAAATGGTTATTAAGTTAAATAAAGTTAATATTAATAATATTATTTTTAGAATACTTCAAAAACCATAAAGAGCTCTATTTTTGAAGATATTTTCGCAAAGAAAGGTTATGGTATATTGTATTTGATGAAAAAAGTTTATTTTTTTTATATTGCATTGACACTCTTTTCTCTATCATTGTATGGAGCAAACGAGATAGATAATCTTCTTGCAAATATAGAAGAAAAAAGTGATCTCTCTTTAAAAACCAAGCAGGAAAATACAGGTGTTTCATATATCTATACCAAGCATGATTTGGATATTATGCAGGCAAAGTATTTAAGTGATGTGCTAAAATCAACCGAAATAGGATACAAAGACAGCAGATACGGAATAATCGATCCGTTTAATTTTTTCAATACAACTCCTTTTAGTAGCAGCATGATAAAAGTATTTATCGATAATGAAGAGATAAGCAGCGCACTTTACGGAAGCGGTCTTCCGATACTTGGAGATATGGAGCTTGGTTTTGTAGATCATATAGAGATATATGCCCAAAATCCTACCTTTGCATACAGTACGGAGCCTTCAATGGTGATCATAAGGATATATTCCAAAGAAGCCGACAGGGATATAGGAGGGAAAATAACTACAAGCTTCGGAAGCTATAAATCAAATCTGCAAAGCTTTCAATATGCAGATACGCTTGATAAATATTCATATCTGTTTTATCTATCCAGAGATATAAACAGAAAAAAGAATATATTTGTAGATAATGTAAATATAAAAAGAAATATAAAAAATTACAATCTTTTTGCTTCAATTTATGATGATAAAAACAGGTTTATGTTAAAAGCCGTACATTATGACAAAGGGGGACTTTTTGGTATCAGTCTGGATGCCAAACCTGATACCTCCGATATAAAAACAGACAATATTCACTTAGGATATGAAAGAAATATCGATAAATTTAATTTGTCATTTATATTTGACAAGATAAAAAATGAAACTGTTTATAAAGAAAATATACTAAATTATTATAAATTTACTCCAATGAGTTCTTTTTATGTCAAATCAACAAGTGAAATATACACGACAAAAGCAAGTTATATTTGTAAATATAAAAACAATAAAATGATTTTGGGAGATAAATTAAGACTTAAGCATTTTGTCTATAACAATATCAAGATAAATGGGGTTGAGCTTCCCAGGTATGGACATACAAAACAACTTGTCAATACTGTTTTTGTGGAAAATAACTATAATTATACCGATAATGCGATACTGACAGCCGGCATATCATACAGTCATATAAACAATAACGGAAATGTTCCTTCCGCACATACTCTTTTATACAGATTGGGTCATACATTTTTGAAAAACAATTGGGTAGTTAAAACATATTTTTCCCATATTGAGATGCCCTTAGATCCGTATTTGATAAACTCCATATATGCAGTTCCGAATAAAATGTTAAAAACACAAAAAATCAATACTTATATTTTTGATATCAAATACAGTAAAAATTTACACTCTTTTGAAAGTATACTGGGGTATTTGACTTCAAAAGATTATATTATGGCCGATAACAGTGGTTTGCTGGATAACAGCAATCAAAAAGTAAGTGCCGATTATGCACATTTTAGATGGATATACAAATATGCACCTCTAAATAAACTGATAACCTCTTTTATATACAGACGCATATATAACATACCCGTAACAAGCAGTATAAAAATGTATAATGCAACCATAAGAAATTTGCAACAGTTTGATAAATTTGATGCTTTTGAAGAACTTGTTTTTGACAGGGACAATGTGAGAAAAAAGAGTTTTTTTGATTTGAGTATTGTTGTAAAGTATCACTTGAGTGATAATTTTTCGATTGCCTTAAAAGGAACAAATTTGCTTGATAAAGCTATTGAAACTTCTTATAAAAGATGGGGTAGCGTAACATTAAATCCTTTGGAGCCTGTTGCAGTATCTTCTATAGATAGAAAAATTATACTTACTCTGGAGTGGTATTTTTGATTAAGTTTTTTCTTTTTGTACTGTTTTTAATAACAAGTATACTTTTTGCAGACAATAACTATGAAACTGCTCTTTATGAAAAAATTTTTCCTCTTTTAATGGATAAAAAAATTATCAAAATTTATACTCGGAATGAAAACAAGCCCGTATTTAAAAAAAGTAAAGATATGGTTTTGGTAAATGACTGTATAAATGCGGATATTGTTTTTGGTGCTTTTTATGATGCAAAATGTGCCAAAAAACCACATTTTGCGACAACTTATAAAGATTTTATAAAAGATAAAAGTGCCATTGGAGCTTTTTACTGGAAAAAAGGCCGTCCCCAATTGAGGTTTAGCAGAAAGGCATTTGAAAAATTCCACCTGATTTTACCAAAAATTTTAGAAAAGTATGCACAATGAAACTTTCAGATTTACACATAAGATTTTCATATATTTTTATAGTATTGGCATTTATGATTATCTTTTTTACTGCCTTGGTTTATATAAAATACAACTATACGGAAAACAAAGTAATTCAGGCAGATTTAAATTCAAATATCGAATATGTCGATGATATAACAAACAATATAAATTCTTTGCTGAGTAAAAAAATAAAAACAGATCTTTATAAATACTTCAAATCCAATCCTGATAAAATCAAACAGTATGAAACATATCTACAGCTTTTTATAACCAAAAGATACAAATATGTGTATATACTCAAAAAAAGTTCTTTTGAAAAAAATACATATAAATTTATCCTTGACGGCACTATTGACAAAAAAGAAAAAAGTGAATTTTCAGAGCCTTATGAGCCTCTTGAGATAGATAAATGGGAAGAAGTTTACAAAATTAAAAAACCGGTCTATTTTGCTCATCATAAACTTAAAAGCCTATGGATAACATATCTTAAACCTATACTTAGAAATGACAAAGTAGATGCCATATTGGTTGTTGACTTTTCTATGAAGTATCATGATATTATAGTTTCATCGCTAAAAGAGTTGGATAATACTTACAAAATGAGTATGGCAGTTTTTATAATCATATTTTTTATGATTATATTCTTCTTTATACTTGATACGAAAAGAGAGTATCAAAAAGATGAAGCTTTAAAAAAGGTTGAAAAGATAAATGCCGAACTGGAAAAAAAGATACAAGATGCAGTTGAAGAAAATAGAAAATTAGACCAGGTAATGTTTCAGCAATCCCGCCTTGCCCAAATGGGAGAAATGCTTAGTATGATAGCTCATCAGTGGAGACAGCCTTTATCTGCTATCAGTTCAACAGCAACAGCTTTAAAGCTAAAAGCAACTCTAAACAAGACTGATAAAGAAACAGTTATAAAAAAATCGGACGATATTATAAAATACTCCAAACATTTAAGTACAACCATAGATGATTTTAGAAATTTTTTCAAATCCAATAAGGATAAAAAAGAGACAAATTTAAATAATGTGGTCAATTCCGTACTTGATATCGTAAAAAATTCAATAGAAAATAAAAATATAGACCTCATAGTGAATCTAAACTGTGATAAAGTATTTTATTCTTACCCCAATGAATTAAAACAAGTATTGTTAAATCTTATAAAAAATGCAGAAGATGCGATTGTGGAAAAAGGCATAAAAAAACCAAAAATTGATATAAAAACTTATGAATTTAAAGATAAATGTATAGTAGAAGTTTTAGATAATGCAGGAGGAATTCCGAAAAATATAATAGATAAGATATATGATCCCTACTTTTCAACCAAAACCAAAAGAGACGGCACGGGGCTTGGCCTTTATATTGAGTAAAATTATAATCGAAGAGCACTGTGGCGGCAAGATAGAAGTTTCAAACGAAAAAGAGGGAGCACTTTTTAGAATAATACTGGAGGATAAAGACAGATGCAAAAATGCAATATAGAGTCTATGATTGATTTTTTTTCAAAAATAAAAATTTTATATGTAGAAGACAACCTTGAAGCTATGAGTGCCACACTTGGAATATTTGAAGAATTTTTCGATGAAATTTTTACAGCAGTTGACGGAAAAGACGGACTTGAAAAATTTGAAGAAAATTATGAAAGTATTGATTTGATTATAACGGATATAAATATGCCTGTTATGAATGGCATAAAGATGATAGAGAAGATTAAGAAGAAAAATTTAAAAGAAATACCCATACTCGTACTTTCAGCCCACAATGAGACTGACTATTTTATACAGAGTATAAAAGCAGGTGTCAACGGATATCTTTTAAAACCTGTTGATATAGAACAGTTTACGGCAGCTTTATGCCAGGTGGCACAAATTATAAAATTAAAAAAAGAGTTGGAAAAAAAGAGTTCCATACTAAAACAGTATCAACATATAGCAGACCACTCTTCTGTTATTTCAAAGACTGACACGAAAGGTATAATTACATATGTAAATGACAAATTTTGCCAAATTTCAAAGTATACAAAAGAGGAGTTGATAGGAAAAAATCACAATATCGTAAGACATCCTGATGTTCCGAAAGAAGTTTTTAAAGAGTTGTGGCATACTATAAGAGATAAAAAAGAGATATGGCAGGGAGTTATAAAAAATAAAGCCAAAGATGGAAGCATTTACTATGTCAACAGTACAGTAGGTCCTATACTTGACAACAAAGGTCAAATTAAAGAGTATATTGCTCTAAGAAATGTTGTTACGGATATAATGGATTCAAAAAAGATGCTTCAGGATTTTTTAAATAATACAAAAAATGCTTTTGTTGTATATATCAAAATAGATGATTTTGAAGATTTGCAATCATTTTACGGAGTCAGCTTTTCTATGCAAATGGAAGAGTCACTAAAATCAACCATTGTTTCAAAAATACCGAAAATTGCAAGATTAAATATATTTTCTACAGGCAATGGTGATTTTGTAATAGCTAAAAATATGGATGCTTGTGACAAAGATATAAACGAAATTAAAGAATTTTTTAAAATTTTACACAAAAAATTGAATTCTGAAAAAATATATATAGAAGATATAGGATATGATATTTCCATATTGATGAGTATAGCTTACGGAGAAAATGCTATAAATGATGCAAAATACGGCATACAAGAGTGCAAAAAAAATAATATACCTTTTATAATAGCCAATGGCTTTGCCAAGATAGCCCATAAAAAAGCGGAACAAAATATAAAAACAATAAAAACAATAAAAAATGCATTATCACAAGATAGAGTTATTTCTCTTTTTCAACCTATTGTAAACAATGAGACAAAAGAGATTGAAAAGTATGAATCATTAGTTAGAATTATAGATGAAAACGGTCAATTTGTTTCACCTGATTATTTTTTGAAAATTGCAAAAAAAGGTATGTTTTACAGTAGTTTAACAAGCAAAATACTTGCAAATTCATTTAATGCTTTAAATATAACAGATAAAGATATAACTATCAATATATCTCCATACGACATAGAAAAAGAACAAACCAGACAAGAGATATACGATTATCTTGAGAAGTATCAAAATGATGCCCACAGGCTTGTGTTTGAACTTCTTGAAAGCGAAGAAGTTATAAGTTTTTCCGTTATAAAAGATTTTATAAAGCATGTTAAGTCATACGGGGTAAAAATTGCCATAGATGACTTTGGTAGCGGATATTCAAACTTGAAAAGACTTATAAAATATGATGCCGATATTATAAAAATAGACGGAAGTTTAATACAAAATATTGAATTTGACAAAAAATCACTCTCTATCATAAAAAGTTTTTTATATTTTGCTAAAGATCAAAATATAAAAACCGTTGGAGAATTTGTAGAAAATGAAAATATTTTTCTTATATTAAAAGAGTTGGGAATGGATTATTCTCAAGGATACTATTTTGGAAAACCAGGAAAATTAAATAAATCAGAGATTAAAAATTAAAGGAAAAATTTGAACAGACTATACTATATGAACCATTCTTCCATAAATGTTTATTTTAGCAAAAACAGTAGAGATTTTATTGTCGAAGAAGTTCCTTTATATGAATTTAGTCAAAATGGAGAGCACCTTGTATTAAAAATCAGAAAAAAAGATATGACTACCTGGCAACTTGTTCAAAAGATAAGCGAAATTACCGGTTCAAAAACAAGAGATATAGGATATGCGGGATTAAAAGATAAAGACGGTGTAACTACACAGTATATCAGTTTGTATAAAAAATATGAAGATAATATAGATAAAATCGAAGATAAAGATATCAAAATTCTGCAAACATTTTATCACAACAATAAGATAAGAATAGGTCACCTAAAAGGCAATAAATTTTATATAAAATTTAAAAAAGTCAATCCTGTTGATGCACGAAAAATTGAAAATATTGTAAAGATTATATCCAAAGAGGGAATGCCGAATTATTTTGGATATCAAAGATTCGGAATTGAAAAAGACAACTATAAAATAGGCAAAGATATACTTTTTGGAAAAAGAGACATTAAAAACAGAAAAAAAAGAGATTTTTTTATAAGTGCCTATCAAAGTCATATATTCAATCTGTGGCTTAGCAAAAGAGTTGAAATAAGTAAAATGTTTAATGCATTTGATATAAAAGAGTTGAAAAATCTTTTTATTTATAATGAAACTTTGATAAGAGATACTAAAAATCAATCAAATTTTTTCAAAATGCTACCAGGCGACATTCTTCATCACTATCCGTATGGAAAGGCATTTGAGTGTATTGATATAAAAAATGAAATAAAAAGATTTGCCAATAAAGATATAACTATAACAGGTATTTTACCGGGCAAAAAGACAAAGCTTGCAAAAGAAGAAGCAGGAATCATTGAAAAAGAGTTTATCAGTGAATGTGATAAAGTTATGCATATAATGCAAGGCTCAAGAAGATTTGCATGGATATTTCCTGAAATTTTTGAATTTAGATACAAAAAAGAAGAAGCATGGTTTGAACTTGGATTTTTTTTGCCAAAAGGCTCGTATGCAACAGTTTTGGTTGAAGAGATTTTGCATAAAATATAATTTGTGATATAATAAAAGATTAAAAGTACTCTTTAGAGGTACTCTAAAATTAATTTATGAGGTTTTTTGTGATAAAATCATTGGTTTGTGCAGTTTTTTCATTGCTAAATGTCAAAAATCCCCTGCATTGTAATTGTATTTTTAAAAGAAAATGCTCCCTTATTTTAAGACTTACAAAAAGCCTTGGAAAACCCCATTGTAACTGTGTAAACTATAGTTACAGACTTACCGGCATAGCTCCTCCTGCTCATTTTATACAATAATCACTTTATCAAATAATCATTTCAAATTTTACCAATATCAAATAAAAGGATATAGTTATGCCAAAAAATTGGATAACCGGCTTTCCAAGAATCGGAGAGCAAAGAGAATTAAAAAGAGCTTTAGAGAGCTACTGGGCAGGAGAGATTGAAGCACAAAAGCTTTTAGAGATTGCTGATGAGTTAAAACTAAGACATTGGAGATACCAAAAAGATACCAATATAAAATACATAAGCAGTAATGATTTTTCACTATATGACAATATGCTTGATATGAGTGTTGCCCTTGGAGCAATTCCAAAAAGATTTACAGATATGAAAAATTCCCTGCAGAGATATTTTTCTATGGCAAGAGGCGACAAACATAGAGTTGCAATGAGTATGACCAAATGGCTCAATACCAATTATCACTATATTGTTCCTGAATTATCAAAAGAAGATGATTATAAGCCGGATATTACAAAGATAAAAGATGAATATTTTCAGGCAAAAAATGCGGGTGTAAAAACAAAGATAAACCTTATAGGCATTATCACTTATATCTCTTTTTCAAAAGCCGTCGACTTTGAAGACAAGTTTGAAGTTTTTGATAAATTACTGCATGTTTATGAAGAGTTGCTAAAAGAGATATCAACTTTTGATGATGAGATTGTTATACAGTTTGACGAACCTGTTTTTTCAAAAGATGTATCGTCAAAAGAGTTATCGCTTTTAAAAATAGCTTATCAAAGACTCTCTCAAATAAGTAAAAATATAAAAATAGCAGTTGTAACTTATTTTGAACATTCAAAAGAGGCTGTAAAAGTGCTTTGTCATACTGATATATGGGCACTTGGACTTGATTTTGTTTACGGCAAAAATAATCTTGAGGTACTTGAAGAAATCAAAACAAATGATAAAGTTTTAATCGCAGGCATAGTTGACGGCAGAAATATATGGGTTAGCGATATAGATAAAAAACTTGATTTGTTAAATACTATAACAAAAACTATCTTAAAAGATAAGTTGATAATTTCTACAAGTTGTTCTCTTTTGCATGTGCCTTTTACACTCAAATATGAAGAAAAACTAAATAAACAAATAAAAGAGTGGCTCAGTTTTGCTTTGGAAAAGCTTCTTGAATTAAAAGTTATAACAAAGCTTTTTTTTGACGGTGAAAAATCTCTTGAACCAAAAGATAAAGAGTTGCTTGCCAAAAACAGAAGAGCGGTGCATTTTAGACTAACTTCAGATAAAATTCACAATGACAAAGTTACAAAGAGAGTTGAAAGTGTAGTTGCAAAAGAGAGAAAATTGCCTTATGAAAAGAGGATAAAACTTCAAAAAGAGAGTTTAAATCTTCCGGTTTTGCCTACTACAACCATAGGATCATTCCCTCAAACTGCCGAACTAAGAAAGATAAGAAGAGAGTATAAACAAGGCAATATTTCAAAAGATAAGTATGAAAATTTTATCAAAAACTATATAGATGAGTGCATAGCTTTTCAAGAGAGCATTAATCTTGATGTTTTAGTTCATGGTGAGCCGGAAAGAAATGATATGGTTGAATATTTTGGTGAAATGCTTGAAGGATTTGCTTTTTCTCAAAACGGATGGGTGCAAAGTTATGGAAGCAGATGCGTTAAGCCGCCTTTGCTTTTTGGTAGTGTATCAAGATTAGAGCCCATGACACTCAAATGGATAACTTATGCTCAAAGTAAAACTAAAAAGATTATGAAGGGTATGCTAACAGGTCCCGTTACCATATTGAACTGGTCTTTTGTCAGAGACGATCAGCCAAAAAGCAGGACTGCCAAAGAGATAGCTTTTGCAATTGCTGATGAGATTGACGATCTTCAAAAAGCAGGTATCAAAATCATACAGGTTGATGAAGCAGCATTTAAAGAAGGGTATCCTCTCAGAAAAGAAAAGATTAAAGAGTATGAAAGATGGGCAGTTGAGAGTTTTAAAATATCAACTTCTACAGCAAATCCAAAAACGCAAATACATACTCATATGTGTTATAGTGATTTCAATGATATTATACAAACTATAGAGGATATGGATGCTGATGTGATAACCATAGAGACTTCAAGAAGCGGCAACAGGCTTTTAAAAGTTTTCAAAAGAGTAGGGTACAAAAAAGAGATAGGTCCGGGAGTTTACGATATACACTCTCCGAGAATTCCTTCAGTTGATGAAATAAAAGATCAAATTTCAAAACTTTTGGAAGTTTTACCAAAAGAGCAGTTGTGGATAAATCCGGATTGCGGACTTAAAACAAGGAAATGGGAAGAAGTTAAACCAAGCCTTGAAAATATGGTAAAAGCTGTTGAGAGTTTTAGGTAGTATCCAACCACACGATACTGTTAGCTATATACACAAAGATATTTTAAAGGAGGAATAATCCTCCTTTAAAACTTATTTATAATTTTTTATTGCTTTATCAAGCAATGCTTCTGCTTCATTAGCATCTTGAAAATCTTTGAGTTTTACCCATTTGTTCGGCTCTAATATTTTATATGTTTCAAAGAAATTTTTTATTTTGTCAAGGGTT
>CAZKWE010000044.1:0-15025 GCA_964556545.1 uncultured Campylobacteraceae bacterium
CGAAGCAGTCGTGCCGTTATCTTTGTGCCCGAAGGGAAGCTCAAAAAAATTACATTTACAACGCTCAAAACTCTTGAAGTATAACAAATACGACTGCGAGTTTTTCACCTTGTAAATGTAGCTTTTTTGAGCTTCTATTAATCGGGGTTTCTTTTGGTTGGGTACTTACCAACGGGAATTTCAGGATCATATATATTTTTTAATTCTTCAATTACTTTCTCTTCGCTTTCTTTTGGTGTTGTTTTTCTTGGATCGTTCATCGGGCTTCCTTGCATTTTTTGGCATACATATAAACTTTTTGCAAAAAAGATTCCAAACTTTTTTGCCTGATTGGAGACAAAAGCTCAACAATTCCCAACTGTTGCAACTCTGAAGGATCAAAGTTTAAAATTTCATCAGGGTTTTTGTTGTTAAATATATCCAAAAGCAGTACTATCATTCCTTTTGCCATTTCAGAAGTACCTTCGGCGGCAAGTATGAGTTTTCCGTCTTTGCACTCATAGCTAAGCCATGCCGGAGATGCACATCCTTTTACAAAAGTTTTATCATTTTTTTTATCTTCGGGCAAAACAGTATGTCTCTTGCCAAGATCAAAAATATATTCCAATTTTTCATTTGCACTTTCAAAAAGATCAAAATCCTCTTTGTATTTTTTTAATGTTTCTTGTATAGACATTACTTTTCCTTTAAAATCATATCTTCACAATTATGACAAGTCAGTATGCACTCCATTTGTGCTTTGTTATAATAAGATTTTTCAAAAGACTGATGGAGAAAATTTTGTGTATTTTTATCTTCGATAACATCTATCATTTCATTTGCAAAAGCAAGTATGAGAAGTTTTTTTGCTTCTTGTTGCGAAATACCTCTGCTTTGAAGATAAAACATTTGATCCTTGTCCAACTCTCCTATGGTTGAACCATGACTTGCTTCAACATCATCTATATATATTTCAAGTTGTGGTTTACTTGCCATCATTGCCCCGTCATTTAGCAAAATAGCTTGTGAATTTTGATGAGTAGCACTTCCTTTGCCGCTGTTTTTTATATTGATAAGTGCATCAAATATACCTTTTGCCTTGTCTTGAAGTATATTTTTGGATTTTTGGATACTTTTTGAGTTTTTGCCATTATGGATAATCTTGGAAACCGTACCGATATTTGAATTATCTTTTGCGAAAAGTAAATGATATGAATTTATATGAGCATTGTCTTCAATCTCTGCTTTTATAAGTTGCAAACTTTTTCCCTCTCCGAAGTCAAATGTATGCAAATTAAATATACCCCCGTCATTGACTTTGGCATAATGGGAAAATATAAATTTTGAATTATTGTTATAGGTAGTTTTTTCCTGTATAAGAGTGCAGACGGCATTTTGACCTATGGTGATATCATAACCGGAGTTTACAAATATATCTTGTGAGTGCATATCTTCAAAAAGATCCGTAATTCGCACATTTATATTATTTGGAATATCAAAGGAGATTCTGTAAGGTATCATTTTGTTTTGGGCGGTAAATATTTGCCTTATGACGATAGTACAGTCATTTTTGAATTTGATATGAATATTTTTCTCACTCATTGTATGTCCAAGATAATACATAGGGTCAAAATGATTTTTATCTATGTCAATTTCTTCATCAAATGAAATATCAAGATTTATATCATTTGGATATGACTCTACTTTGCCATCAATGATTGTGAACTCTTTGCTTGAAGTTGTGTTGATATCACTGTGTTTTACAATATCCCACTCTTTTTCTCTTATATCGCTTATGTCAAAGTATCTGTACTCTTCGGTTTTTTTTGTAGGCAAACCTATGGTTTCAAGTTTTTCAAGAGCTGTTTGTTGGGTTTTGTTAAGCTTTTTATTTTTTATTAGAGATTGCATTTACTTTTCCTCAAGAGTTTCATATCCTGACTTTTCAAGTTCCTGTACTAAGCTTGGATCTCCTGTTTTAACAATTTTTCCATCTTTTAATACATGAATAATATCAGGTTTGATATAGTCTAAAATTCTACTGTAATGAGTTATGACCAAAAAGCTTCTTTTGCCGTCTTTCATCTTGTTTATGCCTTCACTGACATCTCTTAGAGCATCTATGTCAAGTCCTGAGTCTATCTCGTCAAGAATGATAAAATCAGGTTTCAAAACCATCATTTGAAGTATTTCATTTCTCTTTTTTTCACCGCCGGAAAATCCTTGATTTAGTGATCTTTGTATCATTTCAGGCTTCATTCCAAGTTCTTTTAAGAGTTTTTTTACTTCTCTTAAAAATTCGGCCGCATTTAATTCGTCAGCTCCTTCGTATCTTCTTTTGGTATTGAGGGCTGTTCTTAAAAAATAAGCATTGTTAACTCCCGGAATTTCTACCGGATTTTGAAAACTCATAAAGATACCTCTTAATGCTCTCTCTTCAGGAGTTAAATCTATGATACTTTCATCTTTATATAAAATATCTCCGCTTTTTATATTCGTATCATAGTGTCCGACTATGGTTTTTGACAGAGTTGATTTTCCAGCTCCGTTTGGTCCCATGATAACATGTACTTTTCCTTCTTCAATTTGAAGATTTAAACCTTTTAGTATATCTTTTTCACCTATGCTTGCATATAAATCTTTTATATCTAAAACTATCTTTTTACTCATCCTACACTTCCTTCTAATGTTAAATCTAATAATGCTTTTGCTTCTACTGCATATTCCATGGGAAGTTTGTTAAATACTTCCTTGCAAAATCCATGGACTATCATACCCACACCATCCTCTTCGTTTATACCTCTTTGCCTTAAGTAAAAAAGCTGTTCATCACTTATCTTTGTTGTTGTTGCTTCGTGTTCAACTTTGGCTTCTTTGTTTTTGCTTTCAAGATAGGGAAAAGTATGAGCCCCGCATTTGTCGCCTATAAGCAATGAGTCGCATTCACTGTAATTGTGTGCATTTTTTGCTTTAGATGCAATTTTAACCAAGCCTCTGTAAGTATTTTGCCCTTTCATGGCAGATATGCCTTTTGAAATAATAGTTGAACGGGTATTGTTGCCTAAATGTATCATTTTTGTTCCGGTATCGGCCTGCTGTGCCAATGTGGTAACGGCAACAGAGTAAAACTCTCCAACACTGTTGTCACCTTCTAAAATACAGCTTGGATATTTCCATGTAATTGCAGAGCCTGTTTCTACCTGTGCCCAGGATACTTTTGCATTTTCTCCTTTGCATATAGCTCTTTTTGTTACAAAATTATAAATACCGCCTTTGCCGTTTTCATCACCCGGATACCAGTTTTGGATAGTAGAGTATTTTATTTGGGCATTTTTTAGTATAACAAGTTCAACCACAGCGGCATGGAGTTGATTTTCATCTCTTGTCGGTGCGGAACATCCTTCATTGTAACTTACATAACTTCCTTCGTCGGCAATTATCAAAGTTCTTTCAAATTGTCCCGTATTTAATGCATTGATACGAAAGTATGTGCTTAATTCCATCGGGCATTTTACACCTTTTGGAATATAAACAAATGTTCCGTCGGTAAATACTGCGGAATTTAGTGCGGCAAAGTAATTGTCATTCATAGGAACAACACTAAACATATATTTTTTAACCAATTGCGGATAATCTTTTATAGCTTCGGAAATTGAGCAAAATATGATACCCTGTTTTTTTAACTCTTCGGAAAATGTAGTTTTAACAGATACCGAATCAACTACGGCATCAACAGCTATACCCTGTAACTGCTTTTGCTCTTCAAGAGGAATGCCAAGTTTTTTATAAGCTTCCAATATTTTAGGATCAACTTCTTCAAGAGAATTTGCACCTTTTTTGGGTGCCGAAAAATAAGATATAGATTGATAATCTATAGGTTTGTATTGTAAATGTCCCCAATGAGGCTCTTTCATGCTTTTGTATTTTTTAAAAGCTTTGAGTCTAAGATTTAGCATCCATTCCGGTTCATTTTTTTTCCGGGATATAAAAGCTATGACTTTTTCATCTAACCCCGGCGGAACAGTTTCCTGCTCTATATCTATCTCAAATCCAAGCGAATACTCACCTGAAACTGCTTTGTTAAGTTCTTGTTGCGACATACTTATCCTTTTGGTCAGGTATTTACTACCGTTTGCCGAATTATATCAGTAAAAAATTAAATAGGACTTAAATTATCTTATTTGAAAATTGATACTTTTTTGCCACTTTTGTAAGGTATAATTTTATACAAATAAATCCAAAAGGATATATATGGGTAATTTACAAAGAACATCTCTTTATGAACTACACAAAGAGTTAAATGCAAGAAATGTGAGTTTTTGCGGATGGGAGATGCCCGTGCAGTATGAAAGTATCATAAAGGAGCATAATGCTTGCAGGAACAATGCGGCCTTGTTTGATATATCACATATGGGAGAATTTTTCTTCAAAGGGGATATCAAAAAAAGCGGAGTAAATGAAAGTGTAACGCATGATCTTCTCAAACTTCCTGCGGGCAAGTGTAAATATGGTTTTTTATTGAATGAAAAAGGTGGTGTTATAGATGATTTGATTATTTATAAACTTGCTGATGATGAACTTATGTTTGTTGTAAATGCCGCCAGGACAGATATAGATTATAAAACTATAAAAAATCGCATAAATGAGGGTGAATTTCTCAATAAATCCAAAGAAATTTCAAAGATAGATATACAAGGACCCAATTCAAAAGAGCTATTAAAAGAGTTTATAGAAGCGGATATAGAGAATTTGAAATATTTTTCGTTCGTACAAAGCAAATTTGAAGATTTTAACTCCATAGTAAGTAGAACCGGATACACAGGAGAGCTTGGATATGAGCTTTATGTATCAAATGACAAAGCTTTGATACTTTGGCAAAAACTTATGGCAAAAGGTGCAACTCCTGCTGGTCTTGGTGCAAGGGATTTGCTAAGGCTTGAAATGGGATACAGCCTGTATGGAAATGAATTAAATGAAGATATAACTCCGCTTGAAGCAAATCTTTCCATGTTTGTAAAATTCGATACTGATTTTATAGGCAAAGATGCATTGTTAAAACAAAAAGAGGAGGGAGTAAAAAGATTGATACTTCCTTTTAAAAGCAAAAACAGAAGAGCACCCAAACACGGGGATAAAATATATCAAAATGATAAGATAGTAGGAGAAGTTACAAGCGGAGCATACTCTCCTTCACTTGGATACGGTATAGGGCTTGGGTTGTTTGAATTGGAAAATTTTGATAAAGAAAAAGAGTATGAAATAAGAGATAAAAGAGGAAGTTTAAAAGTAGAAAATGATACACTTCCTTTTTTGAAAAAAATATAAACAGGAGGATAAAATGATAAGATATACAAAAGACCATGAGTGGATTAAAGTAGAAGGCAATGAAGCAAATATGGGTATTTCAGAACATGCGGTCAGCGAGCTTGGAGATATAACCTATATAGAAGCCCCGGAAGTAGGAGCGGAATTTAAAGCAGGTGATACTATAGGATTTGTTGAGTCGGTAAAAGCTGCAAGTGATATATATGCTCCTGTGAGTGCAGAAGTAATTGCGGTCAATACTTCACTTGAAGAAGAGCCGGAAATTGTAAACAAAGATCCCATGGGCGAGGGCTGGATATGCAAGATAAAATTAAAAGACAAAAGTGAGCTTGACAAGCTGATGAGCTATCAAGAGTATGAAAAATATCTTGGTGAACAATAATGCCGTATACTCCCCATACAAAAGATGATATCTCTTTGATGCTAAAAGAGATAGGATTGAAAAAGGAAGAGGAGCTTTTTGATATTGTTCCTAAAAAATTAAGAGCAAAAAGTTTTAATATACCAGAGAGTATGAGTGAATTTGAAGCTTTTGAAAAATTAAAAAATATAGCTTTAAAAAATAAAACAGACAAAGTTTTGTTTATGGGAGGAGGTTATTATGACCATATTATACCGGCTTGTGTTGATGCACTCTCTTTAAGAAGTGAGTTTTATACCGCTTATACGCCATATCAGGCAGAAGCTTCACAGGGAACTTTGCAGGCACTTTACGAGTATCAAAGTTTAATTTGCCGTCTTTTTGAGATGGATATAACAAATGCTTCTATGTATGACGGAGGTACAGCCTTGGCGGAAGCTGCTTTGATGTCTATAAGAGTGAGAAAAAAAGACAAAGTACTTCTTGATCGCAGAGTAAATCCGGTATATAAGGATATAATAAAAACTTATCTTAAAACAAGAGGATTCGAAGTAGTTGAAGTTGGAGGCAACGGGATTGAATTTGACAAAGATTTGATTTTAAAAGAGGTTGATGATAAAACAGCTTCATATATTTTTCAAAATCCGAATTTTTTCGGTTCAGTTGAGAACTATAAAGAGATTATCCGCTTTTTGCATGATAAAAAAGCACTTGCCATAGGACTTTTTTATCCAATATCATTAGGAGTTTTGACAACTCCGGGTGAAATGGGTGTGGATATAGCATGTGCTGATGGACAGAGTCTTGGCAATTATCTTGGTTTTGGCGGAGCATCATTTGGGATAATGACCGCAAAAAAAGAGTTTATGAGACAAATTCCCGGAAGAATTGCAGGAAAAACAGTTGACAGATTTGGCAAGGAAGCATTTGTTTTGACTCTTCAGGCAAGAGAACAGCATATAAGAAGAGAAAAAGCAACCTCCAATATATGCTCCAATCAAAATCTTATGGCTCTAAGGGCAGCCATATTTTTAAGCTCCATAGGAAAAGAGGGGTTAAAAGAGTTATCCGGGCTTAATATGCAAAAATCAAACTATCTTAAAAACCAACTATCTGTTATAAATGGTATAGAAATAGCAAATAAAGCTTTTACTTTTAATGAATTTGTTATAAAACTTCCGATAGATAGTTCAAATGTTTTAAAGGCATTTGCCAAAGAAGGTATATATGCAGGAATTGATCTTGGTAAATTTGATAAAAACCATAAAAACCATTTGCTTGTTGCAGTTACCGAAAAAAGAACGAAAGAGCAGATGGATAAATTTGTGCAATTGTTAGGAGAAATGATATGAATATATTTGATTTATCAAAAGAGGGAAGAAAAGGAGTAAAGCTTCCAAAAAATGATATAAACACTAAAGTTAAAATTCCTGACAATTTAAAAAGAAAAAAAGATGCTAAATTGCCTGAACTTAGTGAGCTTGATGTTGTCAGACATTTTACAAGGCTTTCATCAAAAAACTTTTCGATAGATAAAAACTTTTATCCGCTTGGTTCTTGCACTATGAAATACAATCCGAAAATTGAAGAAAAAGCAGCTGCACTTGAAAAGTTTTCAAATGTTCATCCTATGACCGTCTCAAATGATATAATGCTAAAAGATATACAGGGTTCTTTGGAAGTTATTGATATGAGCGAAAAATTGCTTTGCGAGATAACGGGAATGGATGCTTTTACCCTTATGCCTCAGGCAGGAGCACATGGAGAAATGACAGGAATTATGCTTATAGATGCTTATCATAAAAGTAAAGGCAACAAAAAAAGATATGTTATCGTTCCGGACTCTTCACATGGCACAAATCCGGCAACTGCAGCTATGGTAGGATATGAAGTTATTACTGTCAAAAGTGATAAAGAAGGGGTTATGAATCTTGAAGAGTTTAAAAATGCTATGAGCGATGAGGTAGCTGCTGTTATGCTTACCGTTCCAAATACTTTGGGTTTATTTAATCCCTATATAAAAGAAATTTGCGATATTGCTCACTCGCATGATGCATTGATGTATTATGACGGGGCAAATCTAAATGCAATATTGGGAATTGTAAGACCCGGAGATTTGGGATTTGATGTAACTCATTTAAATCTTCATAAAACTTTTGCCACGCCTCATGGGGGCGGAGGTCCCGGAAGCGGTCCGGTTGGTGTCAAAGAGTTTTTAAGAGAGTTTTTGCCAAATTTACAAATAGAAAAAGAAAATGGATATTATAAGATTAAAAAACCGATAAAAACCTCCATAGGAAGAGTTTCTCCGTTTTTTGGCAATTATATGGTAACTTTGAGGGCATTGGTATATATCCTTATAGTTGGAGGGGAAGGACTTAAAAATGTAAGCAAAAAAGCAGTTTTGAATGCAAATTATATTAGAACAAAATTAAAAAAATATTATGATATGCCTTATGATAAACCTTGTATGCATGAGTGTGTGTTAAGTGCTAAAACTCTTGCTAAAGAGTATGGAGTAAAAGCTTTGGATATCGCAAAATACTTGCTTGATTTTGACCTTCATGCACCGACAATTTACTTTCCTTTGATAGTCAAAGAGGCCATGATGATAGAGCCTACTGAAACTGAAAGCAAAGAGAGTATTGATTATTTTTGCAAAAAGATGATAGATGCATCTGTTTTGGCAAGAGAAAATGCTGAGAGTTTTAAAGATTTTCCAAAAACCACACCGGTAAGCAGACCGAATGAAACAAAAGCAGCAAGAGAACTTGATATATGCCAGAAATAGCAGAGTTTAGAGTTATTGTCGATAAAGAATGTTTTAGTGCCCAAAAAAATATGAGTATCGACAAAGAATTGTTTTTAAATTTTCAAAAAGATGACAAGAGTATATTGAGACTATATAGTTGGGAAGACTCTTTTACCTATGGAGTTTCTCAAAAACTTGAAGAACTTGATTTTGAATATGGAAAAAGTAGTGCAAAAAGGATAACGGGAGGAGGCATACTTCTTCATGGAAATGATATATCATATTGTATTATAACTTCAGCAAAGACTTTTAAAAGTATCAGTGTTAAAAAAAGTTATGAATTTCTATGCGGATTTATACTGGAGTTTTATAAAAGTTTAGGTTTAAATCCTGCCTTTGCAAAAGATATAGAACATATAAAGCTTTGCAAAAGTCCATTTTGTCAAGTCGGTTTTGAACCATATGATATCATTATACATGGTAAAAAAATAGGCGGAAATGCACAAAAGAGAAGTAAAGACAAGATATTGCAGCACGGTTCAATACCATATAAAAGATCACACCATCCAAAAGGAGGTTACTCTTTGGAAGATTTCGGGATAAAACTGAGTAAAGATGAAGCAATAAAGAAGTTAATAGAAAGTTTTAGGAGAACATATGATAGCAAGAAAACCCGAATGGCTTAGAAAGAAAGTTTCATTTCAAGCCAAAAAAGAGACTGACGAGCTTTTAAAGGATATCGGTATAGCTACCATATGTCAAGAGGCAAGTTGTCCTAATATATCCGAATGTTTTAGTAAAAAACAGGCAACTTTTTTAATATTGGGTACTATATGTACCAGAGCCTGTACATTTTGTGATGTAAGCAGAGGCAAGCCGAAGCCGGTTGATGAGAGTGAAATTTGGAGAGTCGTAGAGGCGGTTAAAAGAATGAAACTTGAAAATGTTGTTATAACCAGCGTAACAAGAGATGATTTGAGTGACGGAGGAGCAGAGCATTTTGTAAAATGTGTAAAAGCTTTAAAAAAGATGAAACCTGATATCAAGATAGAGCTTCTTATACCTGATTTAAATGAAGATAGAAATTCTATTTTTAAAGTATCAAACAGTGGTGCTGATATCGTCGGACACAATGTAGAAACTGTTCCAAGAAGGTATGATGTAAGAGGAGGGTCTGAGTATCGGAAATCTTTAAGGGTTTTAAAACTTATAAAAGAAGCAAATCCGCATATAAAAACAAAAAGTGCTATAATGCTTGGGCTTGGAGAAACAGAAAATGAGGTTATAGATGTTTTTGAAGATTTAAGAGAAGCAGACTGTAATTTTTTAAGTATTGGACAGTATCTCTCGCCTTCAAAAAAACATACACCTGTTTTAGAATATATCCACCCGCATCAATTTGACAGATATAAGCACTTAGCCCTTGAAATGGGTTTTGATTTTGTTATGAGTTCGCCATATACCAGAAGTTCATATATGGCACACAAATATTTAAGTACTTGACTAAAAATATAGGAATAAAACTAAAATGAAAAAATATGATATATGCATTATAGGTGCAGGACCTGCGGGATATAAAGCCGCTTTGATACTTGCAAAAAATGGTAAAAATGTTCTTTTGATTGATAAAAATGAAAAAAGAATTGGCGGAACTTGTCTGAATGAGGGATGTATACCTGCCAAAAACTATCTTGAAAGTGCAAATTATCTTGGAAAGTTCTCTTATTTTGCAAGTAGAGGATTGAAAGGAAAAACAGATGATTTTGATATCCGTCTTTTAAAAACGAAAACGGATGAATTACTTGATACTTTAAGATTGGGATTGCAAAAAAAACTGAGTATCGGCGGAGTAAAATTTGAGTATGGAGAAGCTGTTTTTATTTCAAAAAATGAAGTAAAAGTCAATGATAAAATCATACAAGCTGACAAATTTATCATTGCAACCGGCTCTATACACAAAGAGCATCCTGTTTTGGCAATAGACGAAAAGTATATTATTTCCAGTAAAGAAGTTTTCAAACTTGAAAAATTACCAAAAGATATACTTATTGTCGGAGCCGGAGCTATCGGGTGCGAATTTGCAAACTTTTTTAATTTTACAGGCTCAAATGTACACCTGTGTGAGTTTACTTCCTCAATTTTACCATTTGAGGATAAAGATGTATCGGATACCGTGCAAAGAGAGTATAAAAAACAAGGTATCAAAGTTGATATCAACACTACGGTAAAAGAGTACGGGATAATCAATAAAAAAATTATTGTTACTTTTGAAAAAAACGGTAAAACTTTTGATGGTGCTTTTGATAAAGTTCTCATATCCATAGGGAGAATACCAAATACAAAGCAAATTGGACTTGATAAAGCAGGAGTAAAAAGTGATGAAAGAGGTTTTGTTGAAATTGACTCTTTGTATAAAACAACAAATGAGCATATATATGCCATAGGCGATGTTGTAGCAACTCCGTCATTGGCTCATATGGCCTCTTATGAAGCAAAAAAAATTGCTTTTGATATACTTAAATTTGCTCCGTTAAAAGAGTCTGTAATTCCAAATGTAGTTTTTGCTACTCCGCAAGTAGGAAGTGTGGGAGAAAACGAGAAAAGCCTGAAAGAAAAAGAGATACCGTACAATGTAAAAAAACTTTTTTTAAAATCTTTGGGTATGCCGAAAATAAAAGGAAACGACAGTGGCTTTGTAAAACTTTTATTTGATGAGCGGGAATTTCTTATAGGAGCTTCTCTTGTAGGATATGATATGACGGAAATCATAAATCAAGTGGCAATTTGTATAAATGCGAAGTTAAAAAAAGATGACATACTTTCGATGATATTTGCCCATCCTACAATGAGTGAAAGTTTTTATAAAACTTTGGAGGGTTGATAATTAGGTGCTTAACCTTTAAAAACTTTATTCCGTACTTTTGTTAAACAAATCTATTGTTTGTTTTTTGATAGTTCTATGGGTTGTCATTCTCAATCCCAGTTCCACGGCAACAGCAAGGGCGAAAGCCATTATCATATAATAACCGATATGCGGATTGTGTTCGTAAGTGTAATAAAGTGTAAGTCCGACTATAGCAAATATGGCTATGATGGAAGATACTATCAAAAATACATTGGCTCCGGTTTGTTTTATCTTTATCAAATGCCCGATATGAGTAAAGCCTTGTACAATCAGCACAACAAGAGTTGCTACAGTAGTAATTTCGGTTAAGTTGAAAAAGATAATCATCGGAATAATTAAAATCGTACTTATGACAAGCCCTTCATTGGAGTTAAATATATTGTATTCGTAAATATTCGGCAGATTTCCCTCTTTTGCCATGGTGTAACCTATCTCTGTTGTTGCATAAAGTGATGCATTTATAGCCGAAGCAGTTGCCAAAAGTGCGGTGGCTGCAATGATTTTAAATCCATACTGTCCAAATATTGGTTTTGCAGCCTCAGCCAAAGCATAATCCTTTGTTTTGATAATTTCATTCAATGGAAGATTGCCAAGTACGGCAAAACTGACAAGTATATACAATACCGCTACCAAAGATATGGCTATAATCATTGCCTTTAGCATATTTTTACTGGGGTTATACATATCTTCTACCGTATTGGTTATCACACTAAAACCCTGATATGCAAAAAATGTCAAACCTATAGCAAAAAGCATATCTTTTACAGGAGGCATATCTTTAATACTTAACAGTTCGGGATTGATATTGAAAAGTGCCGCTATGGTAAAAGTTATCAATATGGTCAGTTTTATAATTACTATAAGATTTTCCGATTTGGCTACAAGTGAAGCTCCTATAAGATTTATGATGCCAAAAAGCACAACTATGCCAACTGCATATATATTGGTCCAAAATTCAGAGTATCCGTGCATAAAAGTTGCAGCATAAACTCCAAAAGATTTTGCAACGGCCGCTATGGCTATAAGACCGGAAATATAAAACAAAACTCCCAAAGAACCTGAAAATATTCCCTCTGCATAACACTGTACCAAAAATTCTACTATACCGCCTCTTGATGGATATCTAAGTGATAATTTTGCCAAAGAATATCCGCTAAGCATTGCGGCAATACCGCCAAATACAAAAGATATCCATACAATATTGCCGGCAATAGCGCCTGCTTCACCTATGATGATAAATATACCGGCACCAACCATAGAGCCGATACCAAGCATAACCGCACTTGTTACACCGAAAGCCTTTTTGTCCATCGAATTTACCTGTCAAGTTTTTTTATATTGTTTCCCATAAAAAGCAGTGTCAAGCCGTCAAAAAACAGACTTATCCCTACATATATGCCTATAAGCCATGCTTCTTGTATGATTGACGGCCAAGATATAAGAAATATTACACCAAGTCCTATGGATATAAAACCGTTTAATGACCAAATCCACCATCCTCTATTTGGTCTCATAGATGACCCGAGTGCAAATCCGGCAAATCCGTCAAGAAAAAAGTATATGGCAAACAAAAGTCCGACAGCTGCTATACCGCTTACAGGATCAAACAGAACAAAAAGCCCGGTACCTACAAGCAGGAGAGTTTTTAGCCATCCAAGCCAATCTTCTTTATTGCTTATAAAAGTAAAATAACCTGTGGATATACCGGCAAATATCATAATCCATGCTACAAATGCAACAGTTACAAGAGATGCATACATAGGATATATAAAAGCAATGATGCCTAAAATGCTCATTAATACACCTGTTATGGTTGAGTATTTGCCAAATTTTGCTAAAATATCCTGTTCTTTTGGAAATGATTTAAAATCCCACATTTTTGACTCCTTTGTCAATATTTTATCTAAAAGATGCCTCTAATGAAATTATACTTCCAAAAAGTAAACAAATAGTGTTAGCTGGCAAACAAATCCGGTTTTTTAATTTTTTAAAGTGATTACAGCTCTTTTGCTAAAAATAAATTCCAAAATAAATATGCAAATATATGACAATCCTATCCAATAAAGAGTTTCTTTGCTGTGTTCTAAAAGATAGTATATCAGAATAAACCAAGATAACAGCGATAGAAACAGAGCTATTAAAGGAATATAAAAGGCGATACTTATTTTTTTTGACATTTTATAAGCTGAAAAATTTATAGAAGCGAAAATCAAAAGAAAACTCGAACTTGAAAAAGCGGATATTATAGTCAAATTGCCAAGATTTACAAACAGTATTGTGATAATGCTTATTATGGTTAAACTTGCCCAGGGTATATTTTTCGTTCTCTCTCTCATGGAAAATAGTTTTGGAAGAGCTTTTTGTTGAGCCATAACTTTCCCAAGTCTTGCCGTACCAAAAAGTGTGGCATTTATAGCTGATGCCGTGGAGAGAATTGCTCCTATGGAGATAAGCATAAAGCCGGCATTTCCCAAAAAAGGCTTTGCAGCTATAGCAAGAGCATCTTCTTTGTATTTTATAATTTCATTGGGAGTTAGATTACCAATAGCCACAAGAGATACAAGTATATATATGATGATCGTTATAGCTATAGAGTACATAATGCCTTTTGGCAGGTTGTTTTGAGGATCTTTCATCTCGTTTACCGCATTTGGAATCAGTTCGAACCCCTCATAAGCTACAAATATCAAAGCCGCACCCATTAAAACTCCAATTTCACCAGTATTAAACAGAGGAAAAATATGGTCAGATTTGATGTGAAAAAGTCCGATAGCCGCAAATAAAAAGAGTATGACTACTTTGATGATAACGATAATATCTTCAGTATGTCCAGCCGCTTTGACACCGTACAGGTTTACTCCGAGAAATATTAAAATAATGCCTGATTCAAGCAGATGGCTTATAGCTTTTTGATGAATGGTATCTGCAAACATTCCGCTTCCGTAAACACCGAAAGTGTATGCATACAAAGAGAGTGTTCCTATATATCCGACTATTAGCAACCAACCTCCAAGAGCCGCAATATTTTGGTGAGTAAAAGCTTTTTCAAGATATGTAAAACTACCCCCTTCATCTCTAAAAGAGAGTCCAAGTTTAGAGTATGACCATCCGGTGAGAAGTGCTATGATGCCGCCTATTAAAAAAGCAATCGGAGCTGCATGTCCGGATAGGTTTGCCGAGAGTCCTAAGACTGAAAAGATTCCTCCTCCAACCATTCCTCCTACTCCCATGGCTATAAGTTCTTTGAGTCCGAGTTTGTCTTCTTGGGCTGTTTTTTTCACATATTTCTCCTTTCTATCAAAAATTATACCGTAAAAATTGTTAAAAAGGATCACATTTTTCAATGAGTTTTTCGATATCTTTAACGGCAAGATAACCTCTTTTGCTTATGATAAGCACCTAACCAAAAAGTTCAATAAATCTCTTGACCTCAATACAAAAACCCAAATAGCCAAAGCGGTATTTTATTTCCAAAGCCTATCTCTATATCGTCTGCTACTACAAAAGAGTTTTCTATATCTTTTACCTGTTTAAAACTTTTTTTTGCCCCTCCAACTTCTATGATATACTTTTCTTCTAAAATAAAATCACCAACTTTTGAGCTAAAAATACCTTTAAAGTCTATTTGTTCATTTACCAAATAGTAGTTGCTTAACTGATTTACAAAAAAAGTTTCTCTAATATTGCCTATATTTGGATTTGT
>CAZKWE010000045.1:0-3017 GCA_964556545.1 uncultured Campylobacteraceae bacterium
TGATTAAAGGAGGATTCTCTAAACATATTTTGCATATATCTAACATTTCCAACATCCCAAGAACCTATATCTTGGTTAAAGGAAGATGCTTTACAAAACATATTTGACATATCGGTTACATTCGTAGTATTCCAATCTCCAATCGGCTGATTAAAAGCGGTTGCTTTGTAAAACATATAACTCATCCTAGTTACTGACGAAGTATCCCAAGAACTTATATCCTGATTAAAGGAGGTTGCATAATAAAACATGGCATGCATATTTATTGTATTTGATGTATTCCAAGAACTTAAATCTTGGTTAAAATTTGAAGCATAAGCAAACATATAGTTCATATATTTTACATTTGAAGTATCCCAGTTATTTAAATCTTGGTTAAAGGAAGATGCTCCATAAAACATATTTGACATATCGGTTACATTCGTAGTATTCCAATCTCCAATCGGTTGATTAAAAGTGCTGTTTCTAAAAGCATTAGCAAAAGACATATCACTTGCTGACAAATCCGGTGTATCACTAGCACCTGTTCCCGAAAGGTTTGAACAGCCGTAAAATGCTCCTGCCATTGATCTCCACTGCCCTGTTCCCCATTGATCTATAGAGTAGATTTTATCTTTATCTCCGCTGTTATTAAAATATATCTGAGGAAAGTCTCCTGTTATCTTTACTGTATATGTGTCTGCAGTTGCATATGTATGAGTTGCATCTCCTGTTTCACCACTGCTTGTTGTTCCGTCTCCCCAGTCAACATCATAGTTGTATCCGTCTCCTGTTGTAGGTATGGTTATACTTTCGTTATCGCTTGTAGTTTTCCATGTGGTTATAAAGGCACTAGAATCAGCAAATAGAAAAACTGTAGCAAACATAGTGTACAATATGATAAATATTAATTTTTTCATATAAAAAACCTATTGAAATCAATTAGATAAAATTTAATCATTAAGAAAACCAAAACTTTGCTCCCATATTTTTATACACCCTCAAATATCCACTACCATTATCTAGTGCTTTATTTATTATAGCAAGATATATCCCAAAAACATATCGGATATTTCTTATAAAACTGTATTATTACTCCACTAACCAAAGTTAAATAAACACTTACTTTATCCTACCCAAAAAAAACTTAAAATTTGGATAACTGAAAAATATATACAACAAACCAATATAAACTATTTAGAGGCGCCCTTAATCAACTTTTCAATACCTTTTTAGTATAATCGCGTCATTAAATAACAAGGCGATCTATTATGAGCGAAAAAAGTACAGTTTACAATCCAAAAGATATAGAGGAGAGCTACTATAAACTTTGGGAAGAGAGAAAATACTTTGAGATAGACGGAAATAAAAATATACAGCAAAAAGATAAAAATTTTTGCATCATGATGCCCCCTCCGAATGTCACAGGAAGTCCGCATATAGGACATGCACTCACACACCCTATCAGTTCCATCATAATTTTTTCCGGATTTTTCATTATTGTATATAGTTTGGATTTGTGTATCATTTAAATCTCTGTCAAATATTTTTAACTCATCAATATCGCCACCAAAGTATTCCTTCGAATTAGCATCTCCTCTTGTTGCTATGAGTAGTTTTGAAGTGTTTGAGCCTATATCTCCTGTTTGAGACCTACTGTATGCTAAAGAGCCGTTTTTATATACTTTTTGAGTATTATGATCATAAGTTACTACAAAGTGTGTCCATTCATTTGCATTTAATGATACTCCACCATCCCAATGCCAATGGGGTTGCCATGCATAATAAAACTTACCATCTTGTATTTTAGCTTCATAGAGATTTTCTTTGTTATATATAATTCTATTTCCACTGCTTCCATCCCATTTCACCTATACACTTATACTCCAATCATCACTGTTTGGATTTAAGATATTTCCCATATCTATATAATCATTATTTCCGTCAAATTTACCTACATGGCAAAGCACCCCTCCGGCTGTAGCATTGCTCTCTGTCGTTGCTCCGTTTTTGGCTGTCCCGTCAAGCCCGTTTCCGTTGCTGTCTTTTACTTCATTTTGTGTGCCGTTCCATTGACATTCGTCAAAACGATATTCTGCGGTAGGAGTTATTAGATTTTTTCCATTGCTTTTAGATGGAAATATACATAAAAATAATATTATAAAAGGGATTAGAGTTAAATTTTTTACTTTCTTCATTTCCACACTCTTTTCATTGTTTGCATCTTCATATAAAATTATCCTGCTTTTCCCATTATCTTCGGCTCCTTAAAATCTATATCGGCATTTTTTATAACTTGCCAAATAAAATTATATCTTTCAAATAAATCTTTTATATATTATTGCATCTTCCTCACTTCAATACCAAATTGTAATTTACAGTAACACAACTTACGAAACAGTAAAAACGCCTCTAATTTTAAAAGCATTGTCTATTGTTTGTTCAATTTATGATTAAACTCAGGCACTATCTCTTTTAATTTTGCTATCTTATCTTTACAAGCAAGAAGTTCTTGTATATCTTTTTGCAATCTATCGATATCATATATGCTCTTTTTGGCTACTGTTATGGATTCATACTGAGTCTCTTGTTCGCTCTCATCTAAAAGAAGTTCTTCATATAGTTTTTCTCCTGCTCTCAATCCTGTAAATTTGATTTGTATATCTTTTTTATCGGAAAGCTCGATCATCTTCTTTGCCAAATCTACAATTTTGATTGGCTCACCCATATCAAGTATAAAAATCTCTCCACCCTTCGCAATGGCTCCGGCTTGCAAAACAAGCTCACAAGCCTCTGGAATAAGCATGAAGTACCTTGTGATTTCAGGATGCGTAACCGTTATGGGACCACCTTTTTTGATTTGTTCTTTAAATTTGGGTATAACACTACCGCTACTGCCTAGAACATTTCCAAATCTAACCGCAACTATATCAGTATTTTTTGATTTTACATTCCCGGCATAAAGCTCACAAATCCTTTTGGTTGCACCCATTACATTTGTAGGACGCACAGCTTTATCGGTAGATATTAGAATAAAT
>CAZKWE010000046.1:0-1596 GCA_964556545.1 uncultured Campylobacteraceae bacterium
GATGTCAGACTTAACTCCAAAAATATAAAATCATGGAGAAAAAAGATAGGATATATTCCTCAAAGCGTTTATCTTTTTGACGGAACAGTAGCTCAAAATGTAGCTTTTGATGAGAGTGAGTATGATGTAGAGAAAGTAAAAGAGGTGCTTAAAAAAGCAAATATACTTGATTTTCTTGAAAAAAATCAAAAAGGGATAGATACCAAAGTTGGAGAAGGCGGTATCAAGTTAAGCGGAGGACAAAAACAGAGGATAGCGATAGCAAGAGCTCTTTACAGTGATCCTGAAGTTTTGGTACTTGATGAAGCAACAAGTGCACTAGATAATGAAACGGAAGAGAAGATAATGGATGAGATATATGATATAGGAAAAGAAAAAACATTGATCATCATAGCTCACAGGCTCAGTACGATAAAGAGGTGTGAGAAAATATATAGATTGGAAGATGGAGTTTTATCGAATGCAAAATAAAAAAACAGCACTAATAACAGGGATCACGGGACAGGACGGTTCGTATCTGGCAGAATTTTTACTAAAAAAAGGTTACGAAGTTCACGGTATAAAAAGAAGAAGTTCTCTTTTTAATACGGACAGAATAGACCATATATATCAAGATCCTCATATAGAAAACAGGAATTTTATCTTACATTACGGTGATATGGGGGATAGTCTGAATATAACAAATATCATCAAAGAAGTTCAACCAGATGAGATCTACAATTTGGCTGCGATGAGTCATGTGGCGGTTAGTTTTGAAGAGCCGGAATATGTAGCCAATGTTGATGGTATAGGTACTCTTAGGATACTTGAGGCTGTGAGAATGTTGGGATTGGCTGATAAAACAAGGATTTATCAAGCTTCCACATCCGAACTTTATGGAAAAGTTCAACAAATCCCTCAAAGTGAAAAAACTCCGTTTTATCCAAGAAGCCCTTATGCGGTTGCAAAAATGTATGCTTACTGGATAACGGTAAATTATAGAGAAGCTTATAATATGTTTGCTTGTAACGGAATACTGTTTAATCATGAATCACCTCTTAGGGGAGAAACTTTTGTAACAAGAAAAATTACCCGTGCGGTTGCCAAAATAGCTTTGGGATTGCAGGATAAATTTTATCTTGGCAATCTTGATGCAAAAAGAGACTGGGGACATGCAAAAGATTATGTGCGAATGATGTGGATGATCTTACAAGCCAAAAAAGCTGAAGATTGGGTGATAGCTACCGGTACTACCACAGCGGTAAGAGATTTTGTGAAGATGGCGTTTGAGCATATAGGGATGAAAATAAAATTTCAGGGAGAAGGGATAGATGAAAGAGGAATTATCACTTCGGTTAATAAAGAGAGATTTGAAAAGATGACAAAAAGCAATCTTAATCCTGAGAAATTTATAAACAAAGAAGTTCTTGCTGTTGATCCAAAATATTTTAGACCTACAGAGGTGGATATCCTCATAGGAGATCCTACCAAAGCAAAAGAGAAACTCGGATGGGTATCAGAGTACAGTTTGAATGATTTGGTCAATGAAATGATAGAGAGCGATATCAGGTTAATGCAAAGAGACAGCTATCTAAAAGATGCAGGTTATCAGGTAAC